>NZ_JBMNDR010000050.1:0-72083 GCF_052543235.1 Streptomyces sp. SAS_272
CTCCCCGTACTTGGATGCCGCGAAGATCCGTACGCCGATGCTTGTCATCCACGGCGCGAAGGACTACCGCGTGCCGGTCGGCCAGGGCGCCGCGCTCTTCCAGGATCTGCAGCGGTTCGAGGTGCCTGCGAAGTACCTGTACTTCCCGGACGAGAACCACTGGATCCTCTCCCCGGGCCACATCCAGGTCTGGTATGCGACGTTCCTGAACTTCCTCGACCACCACGTCCTTGGTGACGAGTGGCAGCGGCCCGGACTGCTGTGAGCGCAGGCGGGCGTCGGCCTTCGGTGGGGTGGGATCCCCGCTTTTGGGCAGGAACGGACGATCGGCGCCCCCGCCCTCTCGCTCGAGGCGACCCCGGACCCATTTCCCCGGCGACGGCTGCGCCTCCCGGCACCACTTCACCGGCCGCTCCGAGCACCGCACTCCTCCCGCAGTGGCGCTGCATGGATACGGGCGGCAACCCGATCATCGGGACGGCTGTTTCTGCGAGCTCGCCGCCTGCGGAGCGGCGGGTGCGGACCGCCGCGAACCGCACGTGGACCGGCTCAATTCTCGGGAACCCGCTCCTGTCTCGTCGCTCGACCGGCGAGAAATCGACCGGTGAGAAAACGGCCGGCGGGAAATCGACCGGTTCGGCGCCGGTGCGAAAGGGATGCCGGGTTCGGCGATTCACCGGCAGGGAGAATCCGCGCCGTCGGATCGCGCGGTCATCGTCCGCCCTGAGAAACGGGTGAACGATGCAGTCGAGCGGGGGAACGGCTGGGGCGGGCGCCCGGCGGACCGGCTTCGTCGGCGGCCCCACGCCCACGCCGACCGTCTCCAAACCCGGAGCGGGGTCCGGCACATTGGTGTCGTGGGCACTGTGTGCCAGGTGGGGGTTCTTCCAAGGGGAGGGGGTCGGTCGGCAGGCTCAAGGGTGTCGACCACTGCGGGTCGTCTCCGTCGAGTCCCTCCGGGAGAGACCAAAATGGACATCCGGCAACTCCGAACCTTTCACCGCGTGGCGGCGCTGGGGAGCTTCACCCGCGCCGCGGCCGAGCTGAACTACGCGCAGTCCTCGGTGACCGCGCAGATCCAGAGCCTCGAAGTGTCCCTGGGAGGCGAGCTGTTCGAGCGGTTCGGGGGCAAGGTGAAGCTGACCCCGGCGGGGACGCGGCTGCTGCCCTACGCGGGACAGATGCTGGCCCTGGCGGACGAGGCGCGCGGCGCCGCGTCCCCGGACGCACAGCCCGAGGGTGTGCTGACCATCGGCACGATGGAGAGCATCACCTCCTACCGGATGCCTCCGGTGCTGGAGTACTTCCACCACCGCTACCCCCGGCTGCAGATCGCGCTGCGACCGAGCCTGTGCGCGGAGACGCTGCACTCGCTGCGTCAAGGACTGTTCGACGCGGGCTTCCTGATGGAGGCCGAGACGCAGCACTCCGGGGTGCACAGCGAGGTGCTCGGCGTGGAGCCGCTCGTCGTGGTGGCGGCGCCGGGGCATCGCCTCGCGGGGGCGTCGAAGGTGGAGACCGACGACCTTCGTCAGGAGTCGGTACTGGCCCCGGAGGCGGGGTGCGCCTACCGGGAGCTGCTGGAGGCGGAGCTCAACGACGGCACGGGCGAGCCGGTGCCGTTCCTGGAGTTCGGCAACATCGAGGCCATCAAGCGCGGTGTCGGCGCCGGCCTCGGGATCAGTCTGCTGCCGCGGATGACGGTCGGTCAGGAGCTGTCCGCCGGAACGCTGGTGCCACTTGCGTGGGAGCCGCCCTTCGAGCTGTTCACCCAGCTGGCCTGGCGCAAGGGGGCGCAGCTGTCGCGGGAGCGCCGGGTGTTCGTGGAGCAGGTCATCGACTTCCTGAGCCGGGAGTACCAGGAGTCCTGACGGCATCCGCGACAAACGATGAAGTGCCTGGAATTCATGAGCGGCCCGCATGCTGCGTATGAACGTATCGGTTTTATCGATCGATGAAATCGATAAAGGTCATCTGCAGAGCCGAATGGGATTTCTGGACTTCCTTCTCGGACGACATGAAGAATGTGGTGCAGTCCCAGTAATACGGCAAGGAGAGTTCCTATGTCCCCACAGGTCATGCTCCCGGCTAAACGGTTTGTCGTGTCGAGCGTTTCGTCCGATGCCCACATGTGGAATCTCGTTTTCCTTCAGCTGCTGCTGGAGGAGCAGGGCGCGCAGGTCACCAATCTCGGCGCTTGCGTGCCCGACGACCTCATCATCGAGGAGTGCCGCAGGTCGCGGCCGGACGCGCTCGTCATCAGCACGGTCAACGGACACGGCCACCTTGACGGCCTCCGGCTCATCCGCCGTATCCGCAGTGAGCCGGACCTGGTGGACCTGCGTGTGGTGATCGGGGGGAAGCTCGGGGTCCGGGGCGCGGAGAACATCGTGTTCGCCGAGGAGTTGGCGCTCAGCGGATTCGACGCGGTGTTCGAGGCGGACGGCGGGATCGACGCCTTCCAGGACTTCCTGGGATCGCTCGACAGCGCCGAGCGCCCCGCTCTGGAGCCGGCGAGGGCAGCCGCATGAGCAGTCTCGCGAGGATTCCCGAGCGGTACGTTCCCCAGATCCCTCCGCGAGGACGCTTCTCGCGTCATGTCCGAGGGGCGCATGCCCGGGGCCGTCTGGTGGTGCAGCCCCGTATGGGGTTCGCGGACCTGGCCACCATGCGTGAAGGGCTGATGGGTGTCAGGGGCGCCCACGCCACGGCCATCGGCACGATCACCCTGGACAGCTACACCCGTGTCAACGACCACGACTCCGCCCGTCAGGCGCTGCGCACGGGGGCCGAGCTGAACGGGTTCCCGTTGGTCGCCCATGGTCCCGAGGCCACCCGGGAGTTACTGGGTTCGGTTTCGGGGCCTGACTTCCCGGTGCAGGTGCGTCACGGTTCGGCGTTGCCGTACCCGCTGTTCCGGGCGATGGTCGAGGCGGGCGTGGACGCCACCGAGGGCGGGCCGGTGTCGTACTGCCTGCCGTACAGCCGGGCGCCGATCAGTGAGGCGGTCAAGGCCTGGGCGCGGTGCTGCGAGTTGATCGCGGCGCAGCCCGATCCGATGCATCTGGAGAGCTTCGGCGGCTGCATGCTCGGGCAGTTGTGCCCGCCGAGCCTGCTGGTGGCGCTCAGTGTGCTGGAGGCGTTGTTCTTCCGGGAGCACGGCCTGAGCGACATCTCGTTGAGTTATGCGCAGCAGACGCATCCGGGGCAGGACATGGAGGCGATCGCCGCGCTGCGGCGTCTGGCCGGCGAGCGGCTGGCGCGGGCCGACTGGCATGTCGTGCTCTACACGTTCATGGGGGTCTTCCCCCGCACGTCGGTGGGTTCGTACCGGATCCTCGAGGAGAGTGTGCGGCTCGCCGTGCGCACCGGCAGCGAGCGGCTGATCGTGAAGACGCCTGCGGAGGCGCACCGCATCCCGACGATCACCGAGAACGTGGACGCGCTGGAGTTCGCGGCGTCCATCGCGCGGGACGAGGCGGAGCGTGCGCCGGAGGCCGTGGCGACCGACTCGGGGATCTACGAGGAGGCGCGGCTGCTGGTGGACAGCACACTGGAGATGGCGCCGACGGTCGGCGAGGCGTTGGTGCGGGCCTTCGGCCGCGGCCATCTGGACGTGCCGTACTGCCTCCACCAGGACAACGCCAACAAGTCCCGGGCGTACGTCGATCCGGCGGGCATGCTGCAGTGGGCGGAGCCGGGGCGGATGCCGCTGCGGGTGGAACGCGGCGCCTCCAGGCGGCCGGTCAGTGCGAGGGGCCTGCTGACGATGCTCGGGTTCAACGAGCGGCGCTTCGACCGGGAGCAGATGACACAGGGTCATCTGCGCGGGCTGCAGTACGCGGCGCCCCAGAGGCGAAGGAGCCTGCCGTGACGCCCCGCCCCGACGACGCCCTGCGCGCCGGGCTGCCCGCTCTGCCCCTGCGCCGTGTCCGCGGTCGGCGCGTCCGTGCCCTCGACAGTCTCGTCCGCAGCGCCCGTTCTCGACCGAGGAGCGTCCTGTGACCATTACTCCCACTCCCACTCTCGGCGCGGTGCGGCAGCGCGGCGCCCTGCGCGCCGTGGTGAGCCGCGGTATCCGTGGGTTGTCGCTGTGCGGTGACGACGGCCGCTGGCGCGGGCTGGACACCGATGTCGCCCGGGCCGTGGCCGCCGCCGCCCTGGGCGACGGTGAGGCGGTCGAGTGGGTTCCCGCCGACCCGGCGGACCGGCTGACGCGGCTGGTCGGGGGCGATGCGGAGCTGACCGTCGCCAACGTGAGCTGGACGCTGGGCCGTGAGGCGTCCCTGCCCGTGCTGTTCACCGGCGTCACCTGCTACGACGGCGAGGGCTTCCTCGTGCCCGCCGACAGCGGCGTGACCCGGCCCGAGCAGCTCGCGGGACGGCGGGTGGCCGTGCAGGCGGGGACGACCAGCGCGGCCAACCTGGCGGCCTGGTACGGCGGTCGGGGCCTGGCCGTCGAGCCGGTCGCCCATGCGACGCCGGCCGAGACGCTCGCGGCGTACGCGTCCGGCGAGTGCGCCGCCTACGTCCTGGACCGGGTCGCCCTGGCCGGGGAGCGGGCCGCGCTCGACGACCCGGCGGCGCACCGGATCCTCGACGAGGCGATCTCCCGCGAGCCGATGGCGGCCGCAGTGCGCGACGGTGACCCGGCCTGGTTCCGGCTGTGCCGATGGGTGCAGCAGCTGCTGGTCTCCGCCGAGCAGCACGTCGTCGAGGTGGGCGAGCGGGACAAGGCGCTGGCCCAGGCGGCCGAGGCGGCGGGCGCCCATGGGCCGGCCGTCGGCCTCGACCACGACTGGGCCGCCCGGGTCCTGGCCGCCGTCGGCACCTACGCCGAGGTGTACGACCGCAACCTCGGGCCGGCCACGGGTCTGGACGTGCCGCGAGGACTCAACGAACTGTTCACACGCGGCGGTCTGCAGTACGCCGTACCCCTCCACTGACCCGTACTTCCCTCCCCCTTGGAAAGGCATCTCACCATGAGCACTGACACCCGGCCGGCGAACACGGAGACGAAGGGAGCGATCGAGCTGACCCTCGCCATGGTGCTCTCCGGCACTCTCGGCGTCTTCGTCATCGAGTCCGGCGCGTCGCCGTTCAACGTGGTCTTCTTCCGCTGCCTGTTCGGCACGGCCACGCTCGGCCTCTACTGCCTGGCGCGCGGATTCTTCAAGAACCACGGCTTCACCCCGAGGAAGCTGGGCCTGGCCGCACTGGGCGGTGTCTTCATCGTCTTCAACTGGGCGTTCCTCTTCGAGTCCTACGAGGACACGTCCATCTCCGTGGCGACCGTCGTCTACCACACGCAGCCGTTCTACGTGATGCTGCTGGGCGCCGTGCTCTTCCGGGACAAGCTCACGGCGGCGAAGTTCGGCTGGCTCGGCGTCGCCTTCGTCGGTCTCATCCTGGTGGCGGGGGTGTCCGCGGCCGATCTGACCGGCAGTGGGGACAGCGCCTATCTGACGGGTCTGGGATACGCGCTGCTGGCCGCGGTGTTCTACGGGATCTCGACGGTCATCACCAAGCGGGTCACCGGGGTGCGGCCGCATCTGGTCGCGCTGGTGCAGCTGGTGCTGGGCATCTTCCTGCTGCTGCCGTTCACCCAGCTGAGCGAGATGAAGGGGCTCGGCGGCGACTGGGGCTGGCTGGTGGGCCTCGGGGTGATCCACACCTGCGTGATGTACGTCCTGATGTACTCCGCGTACCAGAAGCTGCCCACCCCGAAGATCGCCGTCCTGGCGTTCGTGTACCCGGCGGTCGCGATGCTCATGGACTGGGCGGTGTACGGGCACAGCGTGAGTCTGCTGCAGGCCCTGGGCATCCCGCTGATCGTGGCGGCGAGCCTGGGCATCAACCTCGGCTGGTCCTTCGCCGGGCGCCGGGCGCCCGTCGCGCCCGCCGCGGAGCCCGCGCCGGCCGCCGGTGCGGTGGCCGCGTCCAAGACCGAGATCAAGACCGGAGGCACCCGATGACCCTCGTGACCGACCCCGCGGCTCCGCGGATCGCGATCGTCGGCGCCACCGGCGCCGTGGGCAACACCCTGATCGAGCTGATCGAACAGCGGGGTCTGCGCTACCGCGACATCCGATTGGTGGCGTCGGCGCGCTCGGCCGGCACGGAGCTGAGCGTGGACGGCGTGGCCTACCCGGTGCACGCCGTGGAGGAGTTCGACTTCGCCGGCGTCGACCTGGCCTTCTTCTCCGCCGGCACCGAGGCCAGTGAGCAGTGGGTGCCCAAGGCCACCGCGGCCGGCGCCGTCGTCATCGACAACACGATCGCCTTCCGTATGGACCCGGACACCCCGTTGGTGGTGCCGCAGGTCAACGCCCATGAGCTGGACGCCCGTCCGAAGTCCGGCGTGATCGCCAATCCGAACTGCTCGACGATTCCGCTGGTGCGCCTGTTGGACGGCGTCGAGCGGCGTTACGGCGTACGCCAGGCCGTGGTCAGCACCTACCAGGCGGCTTCGGGGCTCGGGCATCCCGGTGTCGAGGAACTGAGGGACGCCAGCCGCGCGACGCTGGACCGTCCCGACGAGGTGTATCCCGGCAAGGAGTTCTCGCCGTCGCTCGCCTTCAACGTCATTCCCAAGATCGACCGTTTCCTGGACTCCGGCTTCACGCTGGAGGAGCAGAAGATGCTCCAGGAGTCTCGCAAGATCCTCGGCCTGCCTCATCTGGACGTGACCACCACCTGTGTGCGGGTGCCGGTCGTCAACGGCCACTCGGAGGCCGTGTGGATCGAGACGCAGGGTGTCGTGGACCGGGCCGAGCTGGTGGAGTTGCTGGCCGCGCTGCCCGAGGTGACGGTGCACGACCGCCGGTCGCCGCACGAGTTCCCCACTCCCGCCACGATCGACGACCCGTACCGGGTGCACGTCGGCCGGGTCCGGGTGAACCCGAACAACCCGCGCGCCTTCTGGCTGTGGCTGGTCGCCGACAACCTCACCATCGGCGCGGCGCTGAACGCGATCCAGATCGCCGAGGAGCTCATAGCCCGGGGGACCCTGTGACGCGACCGCCGCTGGACTCCTCGCAGCGGCCGCCGGCGGTGGTGAAGTTCGGGGGTTCCAGTTTCCGGACCCTGGCGGCGTACGGGCAACTCGCCGAGGCGCTGTCCCGGCGGGTCGAGGAGGAGAACACCCGCCTGGTGGTCGTGGTGAGCGGCCAGCCGGGTGAGACCGAGCAGTTCCGGGACCGTCTGAGCAAGGTGAACCCGCATCCCGAGGACGAGACCGTCGCGGGTCTGCTGACCCTGGCCGACACGGTGGGCGCGCAGCTGCTGGCGACGGCCCTGCACCGGGAGGGCCGTACCTCCACGGTGCTGGCGGGGCACCAGTTGGGACTCACCACCGACTCGTCGTTCATGTGGGCCCGCCTGGAGCACACCGATCCGGAGCCACTGCGCGCGGCCGTGCGTGAGCACGACGTCGTGGTGGTGCCGGGCGGCCAGGCCGCCGACAAGGAGGGCCGGCCGACCTGGCTGGGCAAGAACAGTTCGGATCTGTCGGCGGTGGCCGTCGCGGCGGCGGTCGGTTCGCCGCGCTGCGAGATCCACTCGGACGTCGACGGCATCTACAGTTCCGACCCGCATCTGATCACCGGATCGCGGCTGCTGGGCGAGGTCTCGTACAACACGGCGGCGCTGATGTCGTTGTACGGCGCGAAGGTGCTGCACCGGCGGGCCGTGCGGTTGGCGCAACGCAACCGCATCGAGATCGTCTGCCGTTACAACAGGCCGCCGTTCCCCGCGGGTTCGGTCATCGGCAGCGCGGGTTCCTCGGTGGCGGCGGTGGTGCTCAACCAGCGTTCGGCGGCTCTGCGGTACGAGACGGAGGAGCTCGCCGACCGCGCGTACACGGCCTTCCACGGCGCCAACATCGACGTCGTGCGCCTGACCGCGGGCCCGCTGGTCGCGGTCACCGGGGGATTCGTTGACCTTCCGGAGTTCCAGCGGCGCAACGGGCTCGCGCCCGGCGAGTACGCCGGGGTGCCGGTGACCGCGGTGCGCGGCAGCCAGGTGGTGACCCAGCTGGCAGCCGACGAGGAGGACGCGCTGCATCTGACGCAGCGTCTGCACGACCACGTGAACCGTCCCGGCGCGGGCACCGATCCGAACGCGCCACTGCTCGAACTGCAGGGAGTGTGAACCCCATGACCGCCACCACCGACCACGGCGTGCCCGCCCCGGCCGGCGTCGCCGCGCCGACCTTCAGCGAGATCGCCCTGCCCGACGCGGTGCGGGACGCGCTCGGCGAACAGCTGCGCGGCCTGCCGGATCCGAACGTCGACATCGACCGTTCGTCCGCCCGGCTGCTGCAGATCTTCGCGACGCTGCCGACCGAACTGCTGCAACAGGTACTGGACTTCGGCCGGCACATCGACACGCCGGGTGTCAGCCTCGTCAGCAACCTGCCGGTGGACCCGGTGATGCCGGACACTCCGTCCGACGGCGGGCCGAGCGCCGAGAAGCGGTCGTTCGTCGCCGAAGGGGTGCTGCTCGGGCTGAGCGGTCTGCTCGGGGAGCCGATGGGGGTGCTGACGGAGAAGGCGGGGCAGCTGATCCACGACGTCATCCCCGTCGCGGGAGGCTCACGGACCCAGACGAACCAGGGGTCGGAGGTCTTCCTCAACTTCCACAGCGACATCATGCACGACGTGATCGGCCGCTACGACGTCGCCAACCCCGACTTTCTGGTGCTGTCCTGCCTGCGCGCCGACCACGAGGGCATCGCCGGGACCTACTACGCCGACGCCCGCGACGTGTCGGCCGCGCTCCCGCCCGACGTCCTGGAGACACTGCGCAGTCCCGTCTTCCGGCTCAACGCCCCGGGCAGCTACGTCCGCGACGTCGCCGGCGGTCTGGACGTGCTGTCGGAGCCGGTGCCGCTGATCAGCGGCCACACCGACTATCCCGAGATCGCGATCTCCGCCAACGGGGTGCACCCGCTGACCAGCGGCGCCCGCACCGCGATGGACACCCTGCAGACGGTGTGCGGCCAGGTCGCGCACAGTGTCCGGCTGCGTCCCGGGCAGGCTCTGCTCATCAACAACCGCAAGGGGGTGCACGCGCGGTCCACGTTCACCGCCCGCTACGACGGCAGGGACCGCTGGCTGCAGCGGACCTATGTGCGGCGCAGTCTGTGGAACGTCCGCTACCGGGTCACCGAGGAGAACCGCCGGGTGCACTACTGACCGGCCGCCCCGGCCCTCACCGCCCCGCGTCACCGCAGAGATCCGGTGACGCGCCGGGCCCCGCGGAGCCCCGTGCCACGCCGAGCGACCCTCGGCGCGGCACGGGGCTCTCGTCTGTCCGGTCGGGCGGACGGTCGGCGGACCCGTCCGCCCGCCGCCCGCCGCCCGCCGCCCGACGGCTGCCCGGGGCGGGCCGGAGTCCGCGTGGGAACGCCGGATGGCCCGGACCGGTCAGGCCCCTCGTGGCCACCCGCAGGCCGGTGCCCGCGAGGCGTGCGCGTCCGATGATCGACGTGTCGGGCAGCAGCCCACAGCGACGTGAGGGAGACCATGGGCAGGACACTGGCGCAGAAGACGTGGGACGCCCACGTCGTGCGGCGCTCCGGTGGCGGCGACGATCTGATGTACATCGATCTCCAGCTGCTGCACGAGGTGAACACGCCCCAGGCGTTCGACCGGCTGCGGGCGGCGGGCCGTACCGTCCGCCGCCCGGACCTGACGGTGGGCACCGAGGACCACAACACGCCGACGCTGGCACTGGACCGCGTCATCAAGGACCGTGAGGGCCGCCGGCAGGCGGAGCTGATGCGCGCCAACTGTGCCGAGTTCGGTATTCCGCTGCACCGCTTCGGGGACCGGGACCAGGGCATCGTGCATGTGATCGCCCCCGAACTGGGCCTGGTGCGGCCGGGGATGACGATCGTGTGCTGCGACTCGCACACCACCACGCTCGGCGCCTTCGGCGCCCTGGCGTTCGGCATCGGGTCGAGTCAGGTCGAGCATGTGCTGGCCACCCAGACGCTGCCGATGCGGCCGCTCGGACAGATGTCCGTGACGGTGGACGGCGTCCTCCCGACGGGTGTGAGCGCCAAGGACCTGGTGCTCGCGCTGATCGCCGAGGTGGGCACGGCGGGCGGGCAGGGGCACGTCATCGAGTACCGCGGTGAGGGGGTGCGGGCGCTCTCGATGGAGGCGCGGATGACCCTGTGCAACATGTCGGTGGAGGCCGGGTCCCGTGCCGGGATGGTCGCCCCGGACGAGACGACCTTCGCCTACCTCGCCCGCTGCCCGGGGATGCCGCGCGGCGCCGACTGGGAGCGGGAGGTCGCGTACTGGCGCACGCTGGCCGGCGACGCGGACGCCCGCTTCGACAGGTCCGTCACCCTGGACGCGCGCACCCTGCGCCCGTACGTGTCGTGGGGCACCAATCCCGCGCAGAGCGTCCCACTGGACGGGCGGGTGCCCGCGCCCGCGGACTTCGCGCCGGGCGCACAGCGGGACGCGGCACGACGGGCGCTGGCCTACATGGATCTCGAGCCGGGGACGGCGCTGCGGGACGTCGCCGTGGACACCGTGTTCCTCGGGTCGTGCACCAACGGCCGCATCGAGGACCTGCGGGCCGCCGCGGACGTCCTGCGGGGCCGGAAGGTGGCGGACGGCCTGCACATGATGATCGTGCCCGGCTCGGCGCGAGTACGGCGGCAGGCCGTCGCGGAGGGTCTTGACCGCGTGTTCGCGGAGGCGGGCGCCGACTTCCGGGCGGGCGCCGGCTGTTCGATGTGCGCGGCTCTCAACGAGGACCGGCTGCTGCCGGGGCAGCGCGCCGCCTCCACCAACAACCGCAACTTCGAAGGCCGGCAGGGCCGCGGGGCGCGCACCCACATCGTGTCACCCGCGGTGGCCGCGGCCACCGCGGTCACCGGACGTCTGTCCTCCCCCACCGACCTGTGAGACGAAGGGCCCGCGATGGAGAAGTTCACCGTGCACACCGGGACGGCCGTCCCGTTGCGCCGCACCGACGTCGACACCGACCAGATCATCCCCGCCCGGTTCTGCGCGAGTACCCGCCGTACCGGGCACGCGGACGCGCTGTTCGCCGACTGGCGGGCCGGGTCCGACTTCGTCCTGGACCGGCCCGAGCGTGTCGGCGCCAGCGTTCTGGTGGCCGGCCAGGACTTCGGGACGGGTTCGTCGCGCGAGTACGCGGTATGGGCCTTGCAGGACTTCGGGTTCCGGGCCGTCGTCGCCCCTCGCTTCGGTGACATCTTCCGCGGCAACGCACTCATGAACGGCCTGCTCGCGGTCGTCGTGCCGGCGGAGACGGTGGAGCGGCTGTGGGACCTCACGGAGAGCGATCCGCGCATCGGGGTCACTGTCGACCTGGAGCGCCGGGAGGTGCGGTGCGCAGGTCTCGTCCAGGTCTTCGACATCGACCCGGAGGTACGGCGCAGGCTGCTGGGCGGCCTGGACGCCATCGCCGACACCCTGCGGCACGAGGCGGACATCGCCCGCTACGAGGCCGGACGCCGGCCCGCGCTGCCGGTGACGCGCCCCGCGGCGACGGTGGCGTCGTGAAGCTCAACCAGTGCGCGGCGTTCGTCGCGATCGCCGACACCGGGACCTTCACCAACGCCGCTCGTGCACTGGGCGTCAGTCAGTCCGCCATCAGTCACGCCATCGCCGGCCTGGAGAGCGAGCTGGGGGTGACGCTGATGGTGCGGGACCGCTCCGGCGTGGAACTCACCGATGCCGGACGCCGTGCCCTGGAGCCCGCGCGGGGCGTGGTGGCGCAGGCGGACCGGGTGCGGCGGGCGGTGCGCGGCGCGGACGCCGAACCCGAGGGCACCTTGCGCATCGGCACCAGTCAGAGCTTCGCGGCACGGCTGCTTCCGGCGTTGATGTCGGAGCTGAACATGCGTTATCCGCGCCTGCGGATCGAGTTGCGCGAGGGCGGCGACGCGCAGATCGCCCAGTGGCTGCGCGCCCGTGGCATCGATCTGGGCATCGTGTCGCTGCCCAAGCGGGGCCTGGTCACCGCGCCGCTGCTGCAGGACGAGATGTTCGCGGTGCTTCCGGTGCACCATCCGCTGGCCTCCCGGCCGGAGTTGCGCATCGTCGAGCTGGCCGGGGAGCCGTTCCTGATGCCGGTCGGAGGGGTCGAGACGATGGTGCGCGCCGCGTTCCGCACGGCCGGCCTCGAGCCCGAGGTCACCCATCAGGTGCGGGACATCAACGCGCTGCTCGCGATGGTCGCCGCCGGGCTCGGCACGACGGTCATCCCCTGGCTGGCCCTGCCGCCGGCACTGCCGGAGGTGCGGCTGGTGCCGCTGGCCCCGGCGGTGGTGCGGCATCTGGGCATCGGTACGCGTCCGGGCGCCGAGGAGTCCCCGGTGGTGGGGGCGTTCGTGCACGCGGCGCGGTCGCTGGCGCTGCGCAGTGACTGGAGGAGGCTTCCCGTTGCCGGGTAGCCGGGGTCCGCGCGGGCCGCAGGGTCCGGGGCCGTCGGGCGGTGGGTCAGGTCACGAGGCGGGTCGGGGCGTGCCGGACGCCGAGCACGGTGCAGCCGGTCTCGGTGCTGACCCGGTGGACGCTGCCGGGCCGCTCGATGACGAGGTCGCCGGTGCGGTAGCAGTCGCCGTTGTCGTTCAGGAGCTCCCCTTCGAGGACGAGGATCACCTCGTGGCCGAGGTGTTCGTGCAGGTCCCCGTGGGCTCCGGGAGCCATGCGGGTGATCATCGCGGCGCCCGGGTCGGCGCCGTCGGTCAGGTAGAGGCGGTGCACGTCGACGCCGGCGCGACCGGGTTCCTCCCAGCGCTCCCAGGACAGGGCGTCCAGTCCGACGGGGTCGAAGATGTCGCGCAGGACGGTCACTTCGCGCTTCTGGGGCGAGGCGGCCGGGGCGGCGGAACGGGTGACGACGGACATCGGGGTGCTCTCTTTCCGGATGCGGGGGCGGGATGTCGGGCGGGGGCGAGGACGGGACGTGCGGCGGGTGCGCTTCGGCCGCGCGTGTCAGCCGGTTCGGGCCGGGAGCGGCGACGCGGGGGCCGGCGCCGGGACGGTGACGCCCGCGGCGATGACGTCCGCGGCGACGGCGTCCGCGTTCTGGACGAAGTCCGTCCAGAAGCCGGGTCTGCTGCTGCCGCCCTGCATGAACCAGCGGGTGTGTTCGGTGGGAATGCCGAGGACGTACAGCCCGCGGTCGGGCCGGCCGGTGCGGTCCACGGGGTGGAAGGGCGCGCCGGTCACGGCGACGCCGCCGGTGTCGAAGCGGTCGTCGTCCGTGCCGTGGTTGACGTACGACGTCCAGATGCCCTTCTCGCGCAGGCTGCGGGTGAGGGGGTGGGGGTCGAGACGTATGTCGGGGGTGGGGACGCGGGCGTCGACGACGGTGTCCACGAGGATCTCGGAGCCGCTCACGTAGGGCGAGTGGACGCCGAAGCGTCCAGAGGGGTGCGGACGGATGCGGGTGTCGGGGCCCACGACGCGCAGGACGCCGGCGCGCAGCAGGGCGTCGACCTGACGCAGCCGCGTGCGTGGGGGCCCTGCGGCGAGGAAGGAGCTGCGCGGGACGTACCAGCCGAGGAACTCCTCGCGGTGCGAGGCGGGAGTCAGGCCCGCGTAGTCGACGAGGGAGCGGATCACGGCGCGGGAGTCACGGATGACGTCCAGGGCGGCCTTGAGCGGGTCGTCGACGTTGCCGGCGTCGGCGTGGGCCAGGTCCTCGGCGAGCGCTTCGGTCAGCGCCCGGGTGAACTCGTCGGGTCCGGCGAAGTGCCGGCCGGCGAAGGGGCGGGCCTGGGCGTCCAGGTCGATGCGGGGCGCGTCGGCGAGTCCGTGTCCGGCGGCGACGGCGGGGACGTCGGGTACGCCGCTCGCTGCGGCGGCGACGACCTCCGCCTCGAACGCGGCGGCCTTCCCCGGTTCTCCGCGCGCGGTCAACATCGTCGCGTAGTAGACGAGTTCGACCTCGGCGAGCAGCCAGGGCAGGGCGTCGTCGGCGAACGAGAGGGCGCCGTGTCGGCCGCGGGACAGGATGCGCTCGGTGGTGAACAGCACATGGCGGTGGCGGTGGTCGTGGTGCTTCTGGTTGCGGCCGCGGGCGGGCAGCGGCATCCCGCTGCGGGAGCCGGCCACGATGACGGGTTCGCCGCCGCTGGGCCGGTAGACGAGCCGGTCCCCGTCCTCGTCGTAGTGTCCGCCGCGGCCCTCGGTGAGCGCGGCCATCACGTCGTAGAAGGACAGGCCGAGTCCGAGGACGCCGACCGCCGACCCGGCGGGTATCTCGTCCAGGGGCATGTCGGCGGCGCTGTCCCCCGCGATGTGGCGCAGTCCGGGACGGCCGGCGGCGTGGGCGGCGAGGAGCCGCTGGTCGCCGGTGAGTTCGGGGCGGGTGTGTCCGGTGGTCAGCACGACGCGGTCGGCGGTGAGGCGGGCGCCGCCGCGCAGGGTGAGCCGGTATCCGTCGCCGGTGCGCTCCAGCGCGTTCACGGAATCATGGACGGGGGTCAGCCGGACCTCTTCGGGGAGATTCCTTTCGATCGCGTCGAGAAGAAACCGCATATAGCGTCCGTGGAGGGCGCGCGGTGCGTAACTGTTGGGCCCCGGGTATTCCGGGTCGACGGAACTCCACCACTGGGCGAGCGAGGGGCCGGCACCCGGTCTGGCGGGGCCGCCGTCGGGCGGGCCGGAGAACGCCGAGACCTCGTCGGCCACGGTGTTCATCAGGAACCATCGCGGCTGGTCCGTGCGCCAGATCCGGCCGGTGCCCACCCGGTGGGAGTCGATGAGGTAGATCTCCACGGACCCTGGGACCGGCCCTTCGGCGAGACGCGCCGCCATGCGTTCGAGGACGGACACTCCGCGCGGACCACTGCCGACGATTGCCACCTTCACGTGTACCCCTTCCGGGAATCGGTTGTCCTTCCTCTTGCATTTCGAAGGTAGGAGTTCCGACTTCCGCGTTCAACACCGATCCATTGATGCATCGCATGAGGGTTTCTCATGCAATGCACGAGCGAAAAAGAAAAGAGAAGCGAATGGACTGGGCTGGAACACCGCAGCGGGACACGGGCGAGCGTCCCGCACTGCTCGTACTGGACCTCGTCAACGAGATCGTCCACCCGGACGGCAGGTACGCCGCCGACGGTTACGGCACGCAGGCGCGTGAGCGGCGCGTCCTCGACACGGCCGCAGACGCGATCCGGCGGGCCCGTGCCGCGGACATACCGGTGATCTACGTCGTCGTCGGCTTCTCCCCCGGCCATCCGGAGTGGCCGGCCGAGTCCCCGGTCTTCGAGAAGGCGAAGGACGACGGGCGTCTCGTGCTGGGGACCTGGGCGACGCAGATGCACGACGCACTCGCGCCGCGGCCCGGGGAAGCCGTGGTCGTCAAACACCGCATCAGCGCGTTCCACGGCACGAACCTGGAGGTGCTGTTGCGCACGGCGGGCATCGACACGCTGCTCCTCACCGGCGTCTCCACGGAGCTGGTGGTGCTCGGCACCGCGCAGGCCGCCCACGACCGGGACTACCGCGTGCGGGTGCTCGAGGACGCGACGCTGGCGGGCGACGCCGAGATCCACGACGCCGCGCTGAAGATCCTGGCCCGGATCTCGACGGTCACCACGGTCGCCGAGGCGCTGCCGGCCGCCCCGTCCGCCGCCGCCGCCGAGCGTCAGGGCGTCCGGTCATGAGGGCGCGAGCCGCGGCCCGTTTCCACGCCGTCGAGGAGTCGGCGACGTACGCGGTCTTCGACAGGGTGGCGCGGATGCGCGCGCAGGGCCTGGAGGTGGTGGATCTGGGCGGCGGCGAGCCGGACTTCGACACCCCCGGCCATGTCGTGGACGAGGCGGTGGGCGCCCTGCGTGAGGGGTTCACGCACTACACGCCGAGCCGCGGGCTGCCGACGCTGCTGCGGGCGGTCTCCGCGAAGCTCGCCGAGGACAACGGCGTCGTGGCGGACTCGGCCACCGACATCGTCGTCACGCCGTCGGCCAAGCACGCCCTGTTCGCCGCGCTGGTGACGGTGCTCGACCCCGGTGACGAGCTGCTCGTGCCGACGCCGAGCTGGGTCAGCTACACGGAGATGGCGCGGCTGATCGGCGCGCGGCCCGTGCAGGTCGCCCTCGACGGCGCGGACGGCTTCCGGATCACGGCGGAACTGCTGGAGCGGCACGTCTCCGCACGGACGAAGGCGCTGCTGGTCAACTCGCCGAACAATCCCACGGGCCGGTCGCTGACCGCCGGGGAGGCGGCCCTGATCGCCCGGTTCGCGCAGGAGCACGACATCCTGCTGATCTCGGACGAGATCTACGAGAAGATCCTCTACGACGGGCGCCGCCATGTCAGCCTGGCCGCGCAGCCGGGTTGCGCCGAACGCACCATCACGGTGAACGGCTTCTCCAAGGGCTATGCGATGACCGGCTGGCGCCTGGGCTACGCGGCCGGGCCCACCGATCTGATGGCGCAGTTGGTGAAGGTGCAGCAGCACACGGTGGGGTGCACGGCGTCGTTCGTTCAGCGGGGCGGGATCGCCGCGCTGAACGGCTCGCAGGAGTCGATCGCGTGGATGACCGCGCAGTACACGGCCCGCCGGGATCTCGTCGTGCGGGGGCTCGACTCGCTGCCGGGGGTGTCCTGTTCGCCGCCCGACGGGGCGTTCTACGCCTTCGCCGACATACGCGGCACGGGATTCGCGGACTCGGCGGCCTTCGCGCAGTGGCTGCTGCGGGAGGCGGCGGTGGCCGTGATGCCGGGTTCCGCGTTCGGGCCGGGCGGCGAGGGCTTCGTCCGGCTGTCGTTCGCGACGTCGCCCAAGGTGCTGCAGACGGCGCTGGACCGCATGGCCGCGGCGCTGACCGGCCGGGGCTGACACCCGGCGCACGGACCGGGGGTCACGTGGTGCGTCCGGCAGCGCGACGCCGGACGCCCACCGCCAGCACGGCGCCGACGGCGAAGGCGGCCGCCGCGATGCCCGCCGACAACCGCAGTCCTGAGGTGAAGTCGCCGGCCGCGGCGGCGAGGGTGCCGAACAGGGCCACCCCGACGGCGCTGCCGACCTGCCGGGCGACGTTGAAGACGGCGGAGGCGATGCCGGCGCCGGAGGCGGGCGCCGTCTCGATGATGGCGGCGGTGGCGGCGAGGGCGGTCATGGTCTGCCCGAGACCGGTGGCGATCAGGGCGAACAGCAGGACGGGGTACGGGGTGTCGGGCCGGGCGGTCAGCCAGCCGAGGAAGCCCACGGCGCCGAGCGCGAGCCCGCCGGCCATCGGGACGTACGGGCCGGTGCGGGCGGCCAGGCGGCTGAAGAGCGGGGCCGCGACCAGCCCCATGCACACCGACGGCAGCAGGGCGAGACCGGTGTCCAGGACGGTGAAGCCGCGTTCCTGCTGGAAGTAGAGGGTGGTCAGGAAGAGCATGCCGTAGTAGCCGAGGCTGATCAGCAGACCGATCGCGGCGGTCGAGGTGAACGCGCCCGAGCGGAACAGGGACGGCGGCAGCAGTGGCGCACGCCGGCCGTGTCCGGCCCGTTCGCGTGCTTCCAGGCTGCGCTCGACCAGCGCGAAGGCGGTCAGGCAGGCCGCGCCCGCACCGAACGCCGTCAGGACCAGCGGGGAGGTCCAGCCGTGTGAACCGGCCTCGTTGAGGCCGCCTGCCAGGGAGACGAGGCCGACGATGCCCAGCACCTGACCGGCCGGGTCCATGCGGCGGGCGGGCTTCTTGCGGGCGGTGGCCGGGATGTGGCGGACCGTCAGAACGACGGCGAGTGCGGCGACCGGCAGGTTCAGCCAGAACACGGAGCGCCACTCGAGCCCGGAGACGAGGAGGCCGCCCACGGCCGGTCCGGCGCCGAAGGCGATCGAGGCGACGGCGCCCCACACGGCGATCGCCCGGGCCCGCACCGCGCGGTCGGGGTAGGTGGCCTGGAGCAGCGCGAGCGAGGCGGGCACGAGCAGCGCTGCGCCCGCGCCCTGGGCGAGCCGTCCGGCGATCAGGGCGCCGGGGGTGCCGGCGAGGCCGCAGACCAGGGAGGCCCCGGTGAAGACGCCGAGCCCTGTGAGGAACATGCGCCGGTGGCCGAGCCGGTCGGCGAGTCCGCCGCCCAGGAGCAGCAGCCCGGCGAAGACGGTGCTGTAGCCGTCGACGATCCACTGGAGGGCGGAGGCCCCGGTGTCGAGGGCGGTGCGGATCTCGGGGACGGCGACGTTGACGACGGTGACGTCTAGCATCACCAGGAAGTAGCCGAGGCTGAGGGCGATCAGCGGGGGCAGGGTGAGCGCGGGCCGGCGGGCCGGGGCGGGCGACGGGACGGCCACACGGGGCGGCGCGGCGGTCCGGCCGTCTTCGGGAGTGAGGTCAGTGGTGGTCATGTCACGAGCATCGACGCCGGACACTTCGTCAGCGAGCGAAGTGTCGTTGTCGTACGGTGGGGTCATGCCGAACAGCAGCCGCACCACGAGCGCGTCCGCCCGCACCACGAGCGCGTCCGCCCGCACCACGAGCGCGTCCGCCCGCACCACGAGCGCGTCACGGCACCCCGGCCGCGCATCCGGCGAACAGCCCGGTGCGCCGCTCAAGCATCAGACCGACATCGCCCGCGCCGCGGCCCTCATCGCCGATCCGTCGCGCGCCCGCATCCTGAAGTGCCTCGCCGACGGCCGCGCCCTGCCGGCGAGCGCCCTGGCCGGCGAGGCGGGGGTCGGCGCCGCCACGGCCAGCGCGCACCTCGCCAAGCTCGTCGAGGCGGAATTCGTCACGGTCGAGGCGCGGGGCCGGCACCGCTACTACCGTCTGTTCGGGCCGGACGTGAGCGCCGCGCTCGAGGCGCTCGCCCTGATCGCCCCGCCACTGGCCATCACCTCCCTCAAGCAGAGCAGCCGCACCAACGCCCTGCACCGCTCCCGGACCTGCTACGACCATCTGGCCGGGCGGCTCGGCGTCGCCCTGATGCAGTCGTTGCTCGACCACGGGGTGCTCACCGGCCACGACGGCATCCACCGGCCCGCCGAGGCGGTGCGGGACAGGCCGTCGTCGTACGGCCGCGACATCGTCTACGAACTCTCCGGCGAGGGAGCGTCGGTCCTCGCCGAACTGGGCGTCGACACGCGCCGGTTGCCGCCGCGCCGCCCGGCGATCCGCTACTGCGTCGACTGGAGCGAGCACCAGCACCACCTCGCGGGCGGGCTCGGCGCGGCGCTCAAGGCGCGTCTGTTCGCGCTCGGCTGGGTGCGGTGGGGCGCCGCGCCGCGCGTGGTGCACCTGACGGACGAGGGCGCGGCCGGCCTGGAGCGGACCCTGGGACTCGTGTTCGCGTGAGCGGGCCGCCTCCACTTCGGTGGAGGCGCGACGCGACAGAGGCGGACCCGGTGGAGGGAGCCTCCTCCGACGGCCGATGCGCGACGGCGGGACGGCGGCGAGGCTCAGGGCATGGAACCCCTCTACGAACTGTCCGGGCCCGAGCGCGAGCAACTGACCGCGGTACTGCGCTCCGTGGCCAAGAACCCCTACGAGGACTACGAGGCCTTCTCCCGCGCCGTCGGCGACGTGATCGCGCGCGGCGAGGTGCCCGCCTTCTTCGCCGGCGTCTGTGCGCGCGTCCACGCCGACCGCTCGACGGGCGTCTCCGACGCCCACGTGCTGCGCAACTGCCCACTGGACGAGGACATCCCGCTGCTGGACCTGGACGACCCGGTCGCGGACAAGCACGCGCGCAAGAAGACGTTCGTCGGCGAGGCGTTCCTGGAGCTCTTCGCCCAGCTGGTGAAGACGCCGCTCCTGTCCTACGCGACCCGTTTCAACGGTGACTTCTTCACGGACGTCGTCGCCATCAACCGCTACAGCGGGATGCAGACGGGGTTCAGCGACAGCGAGCTCGTCTACCACAACGACCGCACGGCCCATCCCGTGCGGGCCGACTTCATCTCGCTGCTGGGCATGCACTGCCCCGAGGGCGAGTACATCTACACCGGGTTCGTCGACGGGCGTGACCTGCTCGCGCATCTCACGGACGAGGAGCAACGGCAGCTCAGGACGGCGCAGTTCGTCACGCCGTTCGACGTGTTCTCACGGGACAACAACAACGAGCTGACGGTCTCCGAGGTCCACCCCATCCTGGAGAACCACCACAGCTTCCGCTACCTGGACACGTGCACGACGGCCGCGCCCGGTGCTCCCGAGTCCGCGAAGGACGCCCTGCTGGCGCTGAAGGACGCGCTCGTGCGGGCGGACAAGACCCGGCACCGCATCCGGACCGGCGACCTGTTCGTCTTCGCCAACCAGGACGGTCTGCACAGCCGGGACAAGATGGAGATCAACGATGCGGCCCTGGCACGGCAGCGCTGGCTGCTGAAGACGTACGCCTTCCGGGACGAGGCTGCTGCCGAGCGGCACGCTGACCGCTGGCTGGACGGGGTGCGCGGGCGCGTGGGCGACTGACGTCACCGGGCGCGCCGGTCCCCGGCGAGCGTCGCCACGACCGGAAAGGGCGGTCCCCGGCGTGCGCCGTCACGACCAGGGAGGGCGGTCCTCGTCGAGCGCCTGGCGCATCAGCAGGACCGCCTCCAGGCGGTTGCGGACGGACAGTTTGGCCAGCGCGTGGGACACATGGCTCTTGACGGTCGCCGGGGTGACGTCGAGCCGCCTGGCCGCCTCGCGGGTGGACAGGCCCTCCGTGAGCACCGTGAGCACCTCACGCTCGCGTTCGGTCAGGGAGCGCAGCCGCACGCCGACCGAGCGGTCACCGCGCGGGCGTGCGGGCGGGGCCGTGGTCGCGCGACCCGACGGCGGGCACAGGCCCAGCAGCTCCGGCGACACCACGACGTATCCGGCGGCCGCCGCCCGTACGGCGGCCCCGAGCCGGCCGATCTCCGGGTCCTTGACCAGTACTCCCGCACAGCCCGCCGCCAGCGCGTCGCCGACGGTCCGCGCCGTCCACCGCGTGTCGAGGAGCAGCACGCGCACCCCCTTGTGCACCAGGCCGGGGACGAGCGAGGCCGGCCGGGGCCGGAAGGCGTCGGCGAGCACGACGACGTCGACGCCGTCCAGGGGCCAAAGATGCAGCGGCCTGCCGCTGTCGGCGGTGCCCAGCACCGTGACCCCGTCGGCTCCGTCCAGGGCGCCCGCCAGGACGTGCCGGGACACCGGATCGGCGTCGGCGAGCAGGACGCTGACCTCGGAGGCCTCCGGCTCGTACAGCAGGACCCGGCCGTTCTCGGTGCTTCGCACGGTCATCTCCACGCGCGGTCTCCTTTCTCACTGCGTGGGCCGCGGACGCCCGGACCGGGGCCGGCGTGGGACCGGCCCCGGTCCGGGCGTCGTCGTTCAGGCGGCAGCGGGCAGCCGTGTCTTCAGTTCGCGGGCCAGGCGGGCCTTGACGACGGAGATGTCCTCGCAGTCGCCGCCGGTGCGCTCCGCGATGTGCGTCCGGTAGAGCCCCGCCAGGTCCTCCTCGCTCACGGCGATCTCCAGCTCGTCGAGGATGTGCCGCAGCACGGCCCGGCCCGAGTGCCGTCCGATCAGCAGGGAGCGCTCACGGCCGAAGCGTGCGGGCTCCACGTATTCGTACGTCGCCGGGTTGCGCAGCATGCCCTGCTGGTGGATGCCGGCCGCCGTGCCGAAGGCGTACGTCCCGAAGATCGCCTTGTTCCGGGGTTCCTCCAGTCCGATCGCCGCACGCAGCGCGGTGTAGGCCTCGTACATGGCGGCCACGTCGATGTCGGTGTGCAGACCGAGCAGAGCGCCCTTGTAGGTCAGCAACGCGGCCACCTCCTCGAGCGGGGTGTTGCCCGCGCGTTCGCCGACGCCGCCGAGCGTGACCTGCACCTCGTCGGCGCCGGCAGCCAGGCCGGCGACCGCGTTGGCGAGGGAGAGCCCGAAGTCGTCGTGGCAGTGGGTGGCGACGCGGACGCCGTCCGGGAGCCAGGAGCGGAACTCGGTGATCAACGCCCCGTACTCCTGGGGGAGGTGGCATCCGGAGGTGTCGGCGACGGCGAAGCACACGGCCCCCGCCTCGACGGCGCCCAGGGTGATGGCGCGCAGCAGGTCGAGTTCGCCGCGGCTGGCGTCCTCGATGCCGACGGAAACCTCCTCGACGCCGAGGGCGTAGGCGTGGGCGACGGTGTCGGCGACCTCGCGGACGGCCTGGTCACGGCTGATGCCCCGTTTGTGGGCGAGGTGCAGATCGCTCCCGGTGGCCATGACCTGTACCTGGTGGCGTTCGGTGCCGCCCGCCTCGACGGCCGTGTCCACGTCGGACCGTACGGCCCGGCAGAACGTGGTGAAACGCGCGGAGGTCAGGTTCCGGGAAATGAGCCGGGTGGCCTGGAACTCGCTGGGCGAGGAGGCCGGAAACCCCGATTCGATGTAATCGGCGCCGAGCGCCTCTATGCGCAGCGCCATTTCGAGTTTCTGACGTGGAGTCATCGCGTTTCCGGGCGCCTGTTCGCCGTCCCGAAGGGTGGTGTCGAAAATGGAGACCCGGCGTGATTCCTTTTTCACCGACATCGTGTCCTCTTTCTCGCCCGATGCTGCTCATGCAGCTCAACACCGGTGAGGCTAGGCGGAATCGGCGCCACGCAGGGCCGGTTGCGCTGGCCCCTGGGGGCCATGACCCGTATGCGTCGGCGGCCTTCGGGGAATCCCCGGAAGGGTGACCCGTGGCCGGTTCGGGCCACGTCACTTCTGGGTCAGCTCCATCGCTTGCCGCGGGGTGGAGGTGGAATGCGAAAGTTTTGACGAAGGCGCTGCGACGCGTCCGGACCTCCCTGATGAAAGGTCATCCCTGTGCGTTTTTCCACGGCCGAACCGACTGCCGTCGTCATCCGCCGGCTCAGCGACGACGACGATCTGATCTGGGGTTGAGGAGCGGCCCGCGGACAAGGGCCTACCCCCACAGCGCAGGGGAGGGCGGGAGCAACATCCCGCCCTCCCCTTGCAGTGTCGGGGCGCCGGCTCCGACGGCGTCCAGCCACCGCGGCAGGGTGACATGGTCGGCGCCCGCCGCCGCGTGCAGCACGGGCGCGCAGGAGAGGGAGGTCGCCGGGGGCGAGTCGAGCAGCACGGCAAGGCCCCGTTGACCGGCCTGTTCCATGACGGCCAGGGCCGCCGTCAGGCCGCCCACGGCGTCGAGCGAGAGGTTGATGCCGTCATAGCGCTCCCCGAGACGCCCCAGGTCGGTGCTCTCCTCGTGGGTCAGTGAGGCGATGATCGGGAAGGGGCGCGGCAGCGCGGCGAGAGCGGCGGACCGGGCCCGCGGCAGCGGCTGTTCGAGCATGCGCACGCCGTGGGTGTGGAGGAGCGGCAGCATCACCTGGAGCCGGTCGGCGTCCCAGGCACCGCGGGCGTCGACCATCAGCCAGGCGTCGGGCCGCAGTCGGCGTACGGTCGCCAGCCGGGCGAGGTCGTCGGCGAGACCGCCCGCGCCGAGCTCGAGTCTGAGGGAGGCGAAGTCCTCACCGTCCTTCAGCTCCCGCTCCAGCAGCTCGGTCGCCACCGGGGAGACCGTGCGGACGGCGGGCACCGGTCGTGGCGGCGGCATGCCCAGCAGCTCCCACGCGCGCTGTCCGCTGCGCTTGGCGAGCAGGTCCCACAGGGCGGAGTCGAGGGCGCTGCGCAGGGGTCCCGGCGCGAGCAGCCCGGGCAGTTGGAGGGGGCTGATCATCCGTTGCAGGCCGCCCCTGGCGGAGGTGAACTGGTCGCGCAGGACGTCCGGTCCGTGTGCGTCCAGGGAAGGCCGCAGGGCCGCCTCGCCCTGTCCGACGCTGCCCGCGTTGCGCACGGTCACGCGCAGTACGGCCCACCCGCTCGCGCCCGGCACCGCACCCGCGGCGGACAGCCTGGCGGGCAGGACGGCACAACGGACCTGCATCGGGGTGCCCGTGAGGGACCGGAGGAGTGCGGGGTCGAACACGAGGGCTCCTGACTCACGGACGTTCTGCCGGAACCCCATCGTGTGAGCGGCGAAGGCGCGCCGCCAGAGCGCAGGCGCGGCACCCTGCGGCGTGGCCGGTAGCGGACAGGGCGGTGCGGGCAGGGTGCGGAGCCGCGCGGCGGGCGCGGTGCGGCACGCACACGAGCGGCTCCGGGCCGCGGCACGGGGCGAGCGGCGAGGCCGGCCGGGTGGCGCGCGTTCCATGTACGCGGCGGGCGCGCATGCCCCCCACCACGTTGCCTGCCGGGGGCCTCGTCGTTCGGATCGCGCGGCGGGCGGGCCCCGCGTCCTAGTCGAGAAGTCCCGTCCGCGCTGCCCTGACTCCCGCCTGGAAGCGGCTCTCGACGCCGAGCTGTGCCATCAGGTCGGCCATGACGCGACGCAGCGTCCTTACGGATACGCCGATCTCACGTGCGATGGATTCGTCCTTGCGTCCGGTGGACATCAGCCGCAGCACGCACAACTGCTGTGAGGTGAGCCCTGGTTGCTCACTCGCACCGATGTCGGCCAGGGGCACCGAGGAGGCCCAGCACATCTCGAAGACCTTGACCAGCAGGGCGGTGACGGCCTCGCCGCGCAGCACCATCATGGCGTTGGCCGCGTTGGTGTGGAGCGCGGGCACCAGGGCCTGCACCCGGTCCACCAGGATGAAGCGGAACGGCACGATGTCGGCGATCCTGACCTGGGCGCCCGCGGAGCGCAGTTCCTGCAGATGGTTCATCGAGTGGACGATGCGGGTCATCGGCCGCAGATGGATGCTGCGCATGGTCACGCCGCGCTCCAGGACCTGCACGTCGCGACGCAGTCCCTCGGCGAGCACCTCCGACGGCCGCACGGGCCCGGGATGCATGCTGAGGATCTCCGAGGTCGCGATGTCGGCGGTGTCTCCGAGCACGCGCGCGATCCGGTCGGAGCCGGTGATCACTTCGTCGCTGAGCGTTCCGCTGCGGGCGACGTGCAGCGGCAGGAACACCTCGCGCATCGCGTCGATCTGCTCGCGGGTGCGACGGATCTGGTCGGCCAGGCGGGCGGTGGCCTCCTCCTCGGCGGTGAGCAGTCGCAGCAGCGCGGCCTCGGGAGCGGTGGCCCTGGCCGCCGGTGCGCCGTCGGGCGACTCGACGAGAAGGCCCAGGCCGATCAGCTGACCGCGGGCGTGCTCGATCTCGTCGACGGTGGTGTCGAGTTGCTCGCAGGCGCTGCGGACGGTCCAGTCGCTGCGGGCCGAGGCGTACTGGAAGAGTCTCAGGGCCTGCGGCCCGATGCTCGGTGCGCTCATGTCCGTCTGCTGCCTTCCTACAGGGAACGTGGTGGGGTCGGGGACGGCGGTGGCGGGTCGTCGTATCTGCCGCTGACGAACAAAAAACCCTCCCGAAGGTATGTTTCTCTTTCATGCCCGATCCCGGCCGGCCCACGGCCGACCGGGGTGACGACGAGTCAGTTCACGTGCAGCAACGCCCTCCGCTCGGAGCGCGGACCGGTTCCGGCGCCGAGGGAGCGACCGCCCCCGGCGCCGCCCGACGGGGCGAGGACCGGATCGTCGCCGACCACCGCCGGGGACCCACCGGGCACATCGGCGGCCGGTCGCTCTCGTGATCCGAACGGGTCGCGAGGGCCGCCTCGTCGAGCAGACGCTTGCCCTCGATCAGGTCCTCGTCCACGTCGAGAACGGGCGCCGCGGATCATCGGGCCTCCTCCCCCGCGCGCGCGGCGAGCAGGGCGTCGGCGTAACCGGAGGCGGCCGAACCGACGTTGAGGGCGCCGTGGGTGCGTGCCGCGGTGATGTCGCGCCAGTGGCGCTGCAGTGCATCGTCCTCCTCCAGCGCGCGGAGCCCCGCCGCATGGAAGAGCTCGTCGACGGCCGCGCCGCAGAGTTCCACGGCCACCGTGACGTCACGCTGGTTCTCGGCGACGAGCACGGGTGTCACGGGCGCGTGGTCGGCGCGCTGCGCGACGCGCTCGAGGAGCAGTCGCGCCGCCTGGATGTGCGCCGACGCCCTGGCCAGCACCAGGGGCTGGACCGCGGT
The DNA here is from genome assembly GCF_052543235.1 of Streptomyces sp. SAS_272. NCBI lineage: Bacteria > Bacillati > Actinomycetota > Actinomycetes > Kitasatosporales > Streptomycetaceae > Streptomyces > Streptomyces sp. SAS_272. The sequence goes on from NZ_JBMNDR010000050.1 coordinate 25,932, forward strand.
GCCGCCGTCGGGGCGCACGCGCCGGATCTGCGTCTGCCACCAGGTGCGCAACGCCCCCTCGGCGGCTCCGAGCACCGGCGCCGCGAAGATGAGGGACGCCACCAGGGAGAAGGGCACGCTGTGGCAGCGGGCGGCGTGCGGCCGGACGCGCCCCAGGTCTTCCAGGGTGAAGGTGAGGTGGTCCGGGACCAGGACGTCGCCCTCCACCGCGTTGCTGCCGGTGCCCCTCAGCCCCACGGGGCGCCAGGTGCGCAGCACCTTCAACTCGTGGCGCCGCACGGCGAAGATCCGGTGCTCCCGCGTCTCGTCGGCCGGTTCGCGGTCCCGCGTCACCCAGGAGGCGAGCAGCAGCCACTCGGCCTGGTCGACGCCGCTGGCCGTGGCCCATCTGCCCGTCAGGCGCCAGCCTCCGTCCGCACGGACGGCGCTGCCCTGGGGCGGCACCACGGACGCGGCCACGCGCACATCGGGACCCTCGCCCCAGATCTCCCGCTGCCCGGCTTCGGGCAGATAGCCGGCGAGCCTGCCGTGGGCCGCGTACAGCGCGGCGCACCAGGCGGTGGACGCACAGGTTTCGGCCAGCTCGGAGACCGCGTCCAGGAGCGCGGTGAAGGTGCCGGCGGCGCCGTTCCAGCGCTCGGGCACGAAGTGCCGGGCGAATCCGTTGTCGGCAAGGGAGTCGGCGAGCCGGTCGGTGAGCCGGCACGTCTCGTCGAGGAGGAAGCGGTCCTCGCGGGCGACGTCCAGTGTCTTGCCCAGGTCACTCAGCACGCGACGGCACCGGCCCCGGCGAGGAGGCCGTCGAACGGGGCGGCGGCTGCGCCGACGGTGGCGAGTGCGGTGGCCAGGGTGCGCGTGCCCTGGCGGGCCGCGAGCAGGTAGGCGCCGGCGCTCTCGGGCTCCGCGGTGACGGTGACGGGCTGTCCGAGCTCGCCGAACGCGAGGAACGAGGTCTGCAGCGAGCCGACGGCCCGGGCGCCCGCGGCCTCCTCGGCGGCGCGGGCGAGGACGGCCTGCCGGAACCCTTCGACGATCACCATCCCCGGGACGTGGTCGCTGCCGTGGTCGAAGAGGGCGGGGTGCCCGGTGTCTTCCCTGAGCTGCCATCCGGCCGACGCGTCGCCCAGGCTCGCGAGCAGCACGGCGTCGTCGCGGTCACGGCCGACGGCGGCCGGCGGCAGGGCCCGGGCCTCGACCGTGAGGTCGGTGACGTCGAAGGGGGCCGCTGCGGCGGCGCTGCGGCTGCGCACCAGGGCGTACTGCGCGGGCGGAAGCGCGTCCCAGCGCATGCCGACACGGCCCGCCGGACGGCCGCCGACGAAGAGGTCCGCCTCGGCCGTCAGGCGGAAGCGGCGCGGGCTGCCGGGCACGCGACGCAGGACGACGTCGAACACGACGTCGGCTCCGTCGCCGCTGTCGCGCAGGGGCGCGTCGAGGTGGAAGTCGAAGCCGTGCAGGACGAACGCGTGGTCCGCCGGGACGTCGTGGAAGCGGTGCGAGAGGTAGATCCCCGCCTGCCGCATGGTCTCGACGACGACCAGGGAGTCCCGGGTCCCGTCGGCGGCGCGGTGGTGCAGCAGATGGTCGTGCGGCCAACGCGGTCGGACCGCGAAGCGGTCCTCGCCCAGTGGACGCACGGTCGATAACAGGACCTCACGGTCCGCGCTCTTGTGGACCAGAGCACGCGGAACATGTACATCGGCACAGTGCCTGGCGGTCGTGTCGCCGGGCGCTATGTCGGTGTCATACATGAATTTCCCCCTCCGGAAGCGGCTGTACCGCACAGCCGTGACCTTGTGTGGTGGTCGGTCACCGGCTGTTCGGTGAAAAATATACCTGCGGGAAGGTATATTGCAACGGGGGTTGGACGCGACCGTGAGCGGAGACATCGTGGAACTGAAGAAGCACCGGGCCACTTTCCCGGTACCCGAGCGCAGCCCGGGCAGCATCGCCCTGCACGGCCGCAGCCCTGAACTGCAGCAGGAGCGGGCCGCGCACACCCGCAAGCAGATCCTCGACGCCGCCGCGCAGCTCTTCGACGAGCGCGGGTACGGCAAGACGTCCGTCAAGGACGTAGCCGATCACGTGGGGATGACCAAGGGCGCGGTGTACTTCCACTACCCCACCAAGGAAGCGCTCACCATCGCGGTCGTCGAGGCGCACTACCACCGCTGGCCCGCACTGCTGGAAGCCGCCCAGGCCAAGGGGCTCGGCCCGCTGGACACCGTGGGCGACCTGCTCGACCGGACCGCTCAGGCCTTCCAGGACGACGTGGTCGTGCAGGGCGGGGCGCGACTGCAGATGGAACAGCCCCTGCCGGACGGCCTGTTGCCGCAGCCCTACATCGGCTGGATCAGCCTGCTGACGGAGCTGCTGGTGGAGGCGGCGGAGGCCGGGGAACTGCGCGAAGGGGTCTCGCCCGACGCTGCGGCCCACACGCTGGTCTCCGCGTTCTTCGGCACCCAGCACATCTCCGCGCGGCTCACCCGTCGCGCTGATCTCGTACAGCGCTGGTCCGACTCCCGGGACCTGCTCTTCGCGGCCCTGCGGGCATAGGAGGCGCGGCCCCTGCGCTCTTCCGGGAGGTCACGGGCAGGGGCTGCACCACTGCGGCGGGCGCCGGCCGCCACCACGACGGCACCTGTGCGGCACACCGTCCATGAACGGTGTGCCCGCGTGCCGCGACCCGGGCGCTAGACGACGCCCTGAGCCGTCATCGCCTCCGCGACCCTCAGGAAGCCCGCGATGTTGGCGCCCAGGACGTAGTCGTCGGGGGTGCCTCCGTAGGTCTCGGCGGTGGTCCGGCACTGGGCGTGGACGCTCCGCATGACAGCCGCGAGCCGGGTCTCGGTCTGTTCGAAGGTCCACACGTCCCGGGAGGCGTTCTGCTGCATCTCCAGAGCGGAGGTCGCCACGCCGCCCGCGTTGGCGGCCTTGCCGGGACCGAAGAGGACGCCCGCCTCGCGGAAGATCTCGATCGCCTCCGGGGTGCACGGCATGTTGGCGCCTTCGGCGACGGCCAGGACGCCGTTCTTCACCAGTGCGCCGGCTTCCTGTCCGCCCAGCTCGTTCTGCGTGGCGCACGGCAGCGCGATGTCACAGGGCACGTCGAAGACCGAGCCGCGGTCGGAGAACCGCGCTCGGGGCTTGACCTCCGCATAGGCCGACAGACGGGCCCGCCGTACCTCCTTGACCGTTTTCAGCAGCTCCAGGTCGATGCCGTCCGCGTCGACCAGATATCCGGACGAATCCGAACAGGCCACTACGGACCCGCCCAGGGCGTGCACCTTCTCGATCGCGTAGAGCGCCACGTTCCCCGAGCCGGAGACCACGGCCTTGCGGCCTTCGAGACCGTGTCCGCGCGTGGCCAGCATCTCCTGCGCGAAGTACACCGCGCCGTAGCCGGTGGCCTCGGTCCGGGCCTGTGAACCGCCCCAGGAGACCCCCTTGCCGGTCAGGACGCCCGCCTCGAAGCGGTTGGTGATCCTCTTGTACTGGCCGAAGAGGTAGCCGATCTCGCGCCCGCCCACCCCGATGTCGCCGGCGGGGACGTCGGTGTGCTCGCCCAGGTGCCGGTACAGCTCGGTCATGAACGCCTGGCAGAAGCGCATGACCTCGTGGTCGCTGCGGCCCTTGGGGTCGAAGTCCGAGCCGCCCTTGCCGCCGCCGATCGCCAGTCCGGTCAGCGCGTTCTTGAAGATCTGCTCGAAGCCCAGGAACTTCACGATGCCGAGATTGACGCTCGGGTGGAAGCGCAGACCGCCCTTGTAGGGGCCGAGCGCGCTGCTGAACTCCACCCGGAAGCCGCGGTTCACCTGGACCCGCCCCGCGTCGTCCACCCACGGCACCCGGAAGATCAGCTGCCGCTCGGGCTCGCACAGCCGCTCGGCGATCAGTGCGTCGACGTACTCCGGATGCGCCTGCAACGCCGGCGCCAGCGTGTGCAGCACCTCTCCCACCGCCTGGTGAAACTCGCTCTCACCGGCGTTGCGCCGGCAGACCTGTGCGTAGACGGCCTCGATGTGAGCACTGGGGTTCATGCGCGCCTGCTCTCCTGTGTTCCGCCAGGCACTCACCTTGTCCAGCGTGCCTGGCCGCTGTTCTGACAACGAATACGGACGCCAGGAGTCGCTGTGTCAGCGAAGAAGGCCACCGAAATCGGAAGACGGCTCCGATCGGGCACCGCATCCTGCAGCGGCCCGTCCTGACGGACCGGCACACCGCCCCCCTCGGGACGGCGCCACCGCAGCGGCTCGTCTCCGCCCGCGGACGCGACGTCCCTGATCCGGGTAGCCGGCCGCCTGTGCGCCGTCAGCGACCCGGAGAGCAGCCTCCGCCACCGGCCTTAAGCACAGACAAAGCCGCGAATCCCCGGGAATGAGGCAGGGAACACATCCGTTCCCGGCCCGCTCCCCCGGCCCCGCCATGAAGGAGCCGGACGTCAGCCCGTCGTCGACGACGGCGAGTTCGACGTCTGCCGACCGGTCGCCGCACCCGTACGTCCGGCCAGCCCGCGGACGGGCTGATCCGTTCGGCGCCCTGCACGATCGAAGCGACGATGCGCGGCATGACGACGGGCGGGAACCGATCCGGCGCGGGCGGTGTACCCATGCTGTGAGAACGCGGGAGGGGGGCCGCACCGTCGATGAGGCCGCGGTGATCGCACGCGTACGCGCCGGCAAGCCGGAGGCGTACGCGGAGTTGGTGCGCGCCCACACGGCCATCGCGCTGCGGGCGGCCCGGGCGCTCGGCGCCGGGGCGGACGCGGAGGATGTCGTGCAGCAGGCGTTCTTCAAGGCCTACCGCTCGCTGGGCCGCTTCCGGGACGGCTCCGCCTTCCGGCCGTGGCTGCTGTCGATCGTGGCCAACGAGACGAGGAACACGGTGCGGACGGCAGGACGCCAACGGTCCCTGGCCGACCGCGAGGCGGCTTTCATCGAGGCCGAGCCGCTGAAATCGTCCTCGGCCGACCCTGCCGTCGCCGCCCTGGCGAGCGAGCGCCGCGTCGCACTCCTGGGCGCCCTGGAGAAGCTGAGCGAGGATCACCGGCTGGTCGTCACCTACCGCTACCTGTTGGAGATGGGCGAGCCCGAGACAGCGGCGGCCCTGGGCTGGCCCCGGGGCACGGTGAAGTCCCGCCTGAGCCGCGCGCTGCGCAGACTGGGCCGCCTGCTGCCGGAGTGGGAGCCGAGCAGGTCCCTCGGGGAAGAGGGAGGAGGTGAGAAGGATGAGTGAGCCGGGCAGGCCCCCGGGATCGGACGGAAATGGGGAGGGGAAGCGGCATCGGGGCGGGGAGATCACGGAGGGCGCAGGCCGTGCCGCCCGGTTGCCCGAGGAGTTGCGGGCGCTCGGCCGGACACTGGACCGGCCGGAGGCGGACGAGGGCGACGAGGGCGAGACCATGGCCGAGCGGGTCCTGCAGCGGCTGGTCGCCGAGCGGGTACCGACCCCGGTGGCCCTGCCCCGGAGCGCCGGCGAGCGGCTGCGGGCGCTGCACCGGTGGGCCGGGCCCCGCCGGCGCAGGCTGACGGCCGCACTGTGCGGGCTGCTCGCCGTGCTCGTCCTGACCCCTCCGGTGCGGGCCGCGGTGGCGGACTGGTTCGACTTCGGCGGCGTCCACGTGCGCTACGACCCGTCGGCGACGCCTTCGCCGGGAGCGAGGGCGCCGGGCTGCCCCCACCCGGTCCCCCTCGCCGAGGCCGGCCGGCGGGCGGGGTTCGCTCCGCTCGTGCCGGGTGTGCTGGGCACCCCGGACGCGGTGTCCGTGACGCGTGCGCCGAAGGGCCGCTTCGTCATCACCCTCTGCTGGGACGAGGACGGCCACACCGTCCGGCTCGACGAGTACGCGGCCCGGCTGGCGCCCGAGTTCGGCAAGACGGTGGCGAGTGAGCAGGCGGTCGAGTGGATCGAGCTGACCGGGAAGGCACGCATCGCGCTGTGGTTCCCGCAGCCCCACCTCCTGCGCTTCTGGATGACCTCCGCGGACGGCTCCCGCCTCACCCGCTCCGAGCGGACGGCGGGACCCACCTTGCTGTGGGTCCACGACGACGCGTTCACGCTGCGACTGGAGGGCGTCGCCTCGAAGGCGCGGGCGCGGGAGATCGCCGAGTCATCGCGCTGAGCGAGATCCGTCGGGGCGGGAACCCCGGCGGATCGAGCGGTGTACCCGAAGTGGCACGGTGAGTGCGGACGGCCCGCACGGAGACGGATCGGGGTGTCGGATGCGTGGACTGCGACAACTGGCGCCGGCCACAGGCGCGTTGACGACCGCGCTGGTCCTGCTTCTCCTGACGGCCGCGCCGTCGGCTGCGGGCGGGCCGGCCAGTGTGCTGCTGGTGTCGCCGACCAGTGCACGAACGGCGTCGATGTACGGCACGGACGAGGACTACGCCCGCATGGAAGGACTTCTCTCGCCGGCGGGATCCGCGCTCGACGAGCGTCCGGAGGAGGCTCCGGACCGGGGAGCGGAGGACACCTGGATGGCCCAGGTCCGCGACATGGTCACCGTGTCGTGGATGCTCCCCGACGCGAGGCCGTGGCGGACGGACGAGCTGTACACGTTCGCGTCCGGCACCCAGGACATCTGGGTCCGCACCACGCTGGACATCCCTCAGGAGACCGCCTCTTCGGGCCTCGGGGGGTGGCACAAGGCGAAGCGATCGGAGGAGCTGCGGGCGCTGCTCGGCCGCCTCGGTGTGTTGCGCGCGGCCTCCGGAGAACCGCGGGAGGCCGCGGCCTCGGCCGTCGCACTCCCGGAATCCGGGGTCGGCTCCGGCGAGACGGCCGCCTCCCGCCCCACGGCAGACGCGCCCGACCTGATCGACCGGGCGGGCTGGGCGGCTCCCGCCCTGGCCCTCGGGCTCGTCCTCGGCTTCGAAGGCGCCGCGCTCCGCCGGCGCCGCGGGGCGGCTCGACGCGGGTCCGCACCACTGCCAGAGCCCCGTCAGGAGCTGCTGGATTCCTGACCTGATGCGCCGGGGGGAGCCCTTCCCTCGCGCCGACCGGTCGAGGCCACGTGGAGGACGTCTCGCGGGCACAGCTCCGGCGTCGCCTGGCCACCACTGGGCGACCGGCCCCGTGGGGGGCGGCCCGCGGCGGCCCGCGACGGCGCCGGAGAGGGCACCGAGTTCAGGGACTGACCGGGCCGGTGACGCCTGCGCGAGTCGGCCGACGACGTCGACGGCGACCGAGCACGAGTCCGGTCCGGATCAGTAGTCCAGATCCAGGTAGTCGATGTCGTTGATGGCCACGTCCGACAACCCCATGGCGCGGCCGCCGCCGTCCTGGAAGTACACCTCCTTCAGCCCGTCGGCGATGATGGCGCGCATTTCCCGGTCGCCGGCCCCGGTGTTGCGGGCGTCGAACAGGCGCTGTGCGTACTCCGGGGGAAGGTGCACGGTGAGTCGCCGGAACCGCCCGTCGTCGGTCGTGCCGACCGGCGCCGTGTATCCGAACCGCGCCCGGGTCTCCACCGTGATCCCGCCGGAGGTCGCGGCCTGCCTCTGCCGGCGCTTGCGTACCTGGGGCTGCCAGCGGGCCCGTACGGCGTCGTCGATCTTCGCGGCGACGTCGGCGCGGGCGTGCTTGCGGGCGCCGCGCCGGTAGCGGTTGACGGAGTCGGCGGTGACGCCGATCTCCTGCGCGACGGCCTTCGCGCTGCCCAACTGCCGCAGCAGGTAGCCGATCCGGCCCTTGAGCGTCTTGGGGGGCTCCCGTGTGAAGCTTTCCCGGTCGGCTCGCTCGATCGCGTCGTCGATCTCGCCCACCGGTTACTCCCCTTCGTCCAGTACGGCGTCGCCGCCCTTGATGTGGCGGGCGGGGTTGAGGCCTTTCTCCATCAGATCGACCGCCCACAGCATCGACTGGACGCCCTCGGGCTTCGCGAGACCCGGTGTGGGCCCGAGGCGGAAGCCGCCGGGCTGGGGCTTGCCGCTCGCGGCGTACGGCAGGAAGTCCAGGGGGCTCTCACCCGGCGAAGGGTAGACGACGCAGTCGGACAGCACGGCGAGCGGGAAGAGGCCGGTCATCTTCGCCATGTTGCTGAGCTTGCGGTGCATGTTGACCCGCGCCTTGCTGATCACGGCCGCGCGGATGTCGGGGCGCCAGGTCGGTCGCTCCAGAGCCGGCCACCGCTCGCCCTCCCGGTAGGACTTGCCCTGCGGACGCTCGCGCAGCTTGCCCACGCCGCCCTTCACGGTGGCCTTGATCGCGGCGAGGACGGCGGCCATCGCCGGGTCGACCTGCTTGTGCCGCTCCATCGCGGCCAGGAACTGCCGGTCGTCCAGGTCCCGGGTGACGCCGAGGTCGGCGAGGGTCTCCACATAAGCGGCCTTGAGCCGGTCGTGCCACGGATCCAGGTAGGCGCCGGTCTCGCGGCGCAGGAAGGCCTCGACCGGGTGGACGTCGTGGCCGAGCTCCTGGGCGTAGGCGACGGTGTGCGTCTGGTACCAGGCAGGACCCGTCGGCCGGGTCCCGTCCGGGGTGAACGGTGACGGCAGGCGCGGGTCCAGCTCGATATGGGAGAGGTCGACCAGCCAGGAGCCGGGGATCTTCGGGTTGAACTTCACGGTGTGGAAGTGGTCGGGGGCGGACAGGCCCACGACCAGGCGGGCCGCGGCGGCGAGGAACGCGGTGTTGAGGTCCAGGCCGACCGCGTAGGGCTGTGTGCACTCCTCGTCGCTGAGCAGGTCCACCGACCGGACCCACTGGTACGCCTCCTCGTCGAGGAACCCGCCGCTCCACCCGGAGTTCACGACCACGGGGTGCTCCGGGGTGGCCTCCGGCGGCGCCGGGTCCATCGGCTCCGTGCCCAGTGAGCCCGCGTTGCGGCCGGACACCCAGTTCCCGGTGGCCGGGTCCTGCACGGCCTTCGTCGGCGGGCGCAGCGCCGTCATCAACTCCAGCCCGGACACGGCCGTCGACCCGCGCGGGGTGATGACCCGGGTCGCGTACACACCGAGGACGCGGGCGATGTCGGCCGGCTCCATGTCCGCGACGCCGGGCCAGGACCGCTCGTCGAGGGCGTCCCAGGACAGGATCGCGAACTGCACGCACTGCCGCTCGCGCCCCTGGGCGGTGCGGTAGATCCGCGCCCACGGGCCGAACCCGCGCTGCGTGAGCTGCCACTTCGCCTTCGTCACCTGCTTGACCACCGGGTGGTCCGCGGGCAGGCGCAGCGAACGGCGCTGCTCGTGGCCTTCCAGGCGCTCCGGCAGCCCGAGCTTCACGGCTGCCGAGGCGGTGAGCACGATCAGCGGATCGGAGTCCTTGCCGTGGCGGTTCAGCTTCGCGGCGCCGAGGCCGGATTCGCGCAGTGCCCACTCGACCAGCTCCGGGACCGTGCGAGCGGGGCAGTCGAGCACGATGCCGTCCGCGCCGTAAGCGGTACCGTCACCGTCCAGCACGGCGAGCGGACCGTGCGGGAACCGTGAATCGGCAGCGGGCTTCACGGACTTCCGCTTCCGCACGACCGGGCGGCTCGGCGTCACCGGGCGGGGGGCCGGCCGCTCCGGCGAGTCCGCTGCGGCGGGCGCACCGACCGGAGCGGTCTCCAACACCGCGGGGACCTCGGGGGCGGCCGGACCGGTGAACGTCTGGGCGACCGGCTGCGGCGCGGGAGTCGGCGCGGGCACGACGGCGGCAGCGCCGCCGGCCGGATACCTCACCGCCCAGCCCCTCAGCAGCCGCTGGTACGCCTCCAGACGCGGTGACTTCGGCTCGGACCGGCCGTTCTCGTAGTTCTTGACCGTCTGCGTCGAGGTCTTGAGCGCGGTCGCGAGACGGGCCTGGGTGATGCCTGCGGCCTCGCGCAGCCTGGCCCGCTCCGCCGGGGGCGGGAGCTGCGGCTCTTCCTCGAGCAGCGCGTCGATATTCGCGAACAGCTCTTCTTCGGACGCCATCGGCCACCTCCGACGCGGACACTATCAAATTTATCCCATCGTTTAACCCACTCCTTTAACCCGTTCGGAGCCAATTCCGGTGAGACAGGCCGTCGTCCGGCGATCCGCTCCGGTGTCCGGCGCCATCGAACCTCGACAGACGCGGGGCGGTGTCGTCGAAGCCCGATCGCGCAGGGCCCGCCGTGCGCCACTCGCGTCCCGGAACACCCCACGCAGTCACGGCGCATCACATCGATGACGTGATGCCCCGTGACTGCGTGGGGTGACTCCCGGCGTGCAGAAAGCGGAGCGGGCGGATCACCGGTCGGGTCCGCCGGACTTCGCGCAGGAGAGCAGGAAGTCGAGGAAGTGGTCGTCTAGCGGTTCCCCGAGCAGCGGTTGCAGGAAGAGGAACTGTCCCTGCGGGTTGACCTCCAGCCACACGGGCTCGCCGCCCGGGGTGAGCTTGAGATCGATGGCGCCCATACGCAGCCCGAGACGCCTCAGTACCTCCACCACCCGGCTGCCCACGTCGGGCGGCACCTCCCACCTGGAGATGGGCACGTTGAGGTCGGGGCGCCAGTCGAGGCGGTCGCTTTCGATGAGGGCCGCGTACATCTGCTCGCCGAAGCAGTTGAGCCGGACATGCCTGCGGCCGGGGATGTACTCCTGGTAGACGGCCGGGCAGACGCTGAAGGACTCCTCGGGAATGCCCTGCGGATCGTCGATGTACTGGGTGAACATCAGCGGGCCGGTCGCGCCCACCACGGGTTTGACGATCACACGATCCACGGTGCGGGCGAACTCCACCACCTCGTCGCGGGATTGGGAGACGAGCGTGCGCGGCACCCGGAAACCCGCCTCCCGCGCCACGGACAGCTGGTACAGCTTGTCCGCGGCGCGGTCGGTCGCTTCGGGAGTGGAGATCCACTGGCCAAGGAAGGACGCCGCGAGGATGCCTCCGAGGGCGCCCCGGCTGTCGTTGTCGACCAAGCGCTGCTGGTGGTCGGTCGACGCGCGGGCGGACGCCTGCTGGTTCGCCCGCATCCGTCGCCACCACAGCACCGACACCGCGTCGAGGGGGATGGTGCGCCCCTCGGAGGTCAGGACGGTGCTGGATGCCTCCCCGTGCGACCTCCACGTCAGGCCGGGACGTCCGCTGATGCGGTCGCACTCGAGGACGTGGAAATCGCGGAAGCCGCGGCGGACGGCTGCGTCCCGGATGACGTGGGTGTGGAAGTCGTCCTCGACGGACACCGTGAGGATCATCAGACGGGGCAGTCCACGCAGCAGTCGTCGGAGCAGCCGCACGAGCACGACTCCGACGCCGAGCCTCCCATACGGGTGGCGTCGATGCGCATCCCGGTGGTGGCGCGGACGGCCTCTTCCCAGTCCCGCAGCTCTTCGGGTGTGTTCAGGCGAACGAACGAGTCGGGTTGCGCCCTGAGGATGACCGGAGGAGCCAGGTCCGGGGGGATCGCCGACCGGGTCTGCGCGTCCTCGGCCACTGGTTCACCGAGCTTGAACGATGCCATGGTGAGTCACCTCCATGGAGGGTCTGGTCAGGCGTGGGCTTTCTACCAGCACAGCACCGTTCATGTGTCGCCGCACATCGAACAACTTGACGACTCAACCTGGCCGGGCCGTCGATCGCTCTCGTCGTACGCGGTGAGGGAGGTCTCCCTCACCGCCCGCGCCTTCCTCACCTCACCTCACCTCGCCCTGCCTTCACCTCACCTCGCCCTGCCTTGCCTTGCCTTGCCTTGTGGTCACGGTCCGGTCGAAGTCGTACCGTCTCGTCGAAGGTTGACCGCTCGGGGGTTCGTCAACGGTAGGGCTGCCGGTCGTCCCTGTGGACTGCGGTACTCCCGGCTGTTCGCCAGGATCGGCTACGTCGCGTCAGGGTCCAGCCCTCCGGTGCGCACTGCGCCGCGCTGATCCATGCGGCGAGTTCGGGCAGGGCCTGCTCCTGCAGAACACGGCGGACCGCGGCCCGTTCGGTGGACGGAAGCGGCGCGACGCGGATGCGAACGCTGTTCCACAACGAGGGGTGGATGCCGCTGCCGTAGTTGGAGGAGATCGGTGGGGTCCACTCGACGTGCAGAACGGTTCCGTCGCTGTGGGGGCGGTCGCCGAAGCCCAAGTCGGCGACGTCGGCCACCTGTTCGCCGAGAGCGGCGCGGATGTCCGATGCGGTGAGCGGCCACGACAGGCCGCGCGGCAGTCTGCGGTTACGGGCGGGCACGAGCCTCAGGATGCCAGGCGCCGTGATGGAGGCGCAGGTTCATTTTCCGGTGCTCCGGTCTCCGCCTCCGCGGCGACAGGCCGCCGAACACTGCAGTGGGCGCCTGCCGTCGCAGGCGCCCACCGGTGGATGAAACACGGACCGGTACCCGCAAGAACGGTGAAGAAACCAGGTGAATCCACCGCGTGTTCTTCGATTCACCGGGCACGAGGACCAACGGAGGTTGATAACTATGGTTCCCCTGCTTCTCGTTCTTCTGCTGGCCCTGGTCCTCTTCGGTGCGGGATTCGCCCTGAAGGCACTCTGGTGGATCGCCGTCATCGTGCTGGCGGTCTGGCTGCTCGGCTTCGTCATGCGCAGCGCGGACACCGGCGGCCGCAAGGGCCGCTGGTATCGCTGGTAACCCGTCAACAGCCGCTCTGTGGGCCCCGGGAACAATCTCGGGGCCCACAGGCATGTCCCCCGACCCGAGGACGTCGGGGCGGAGGCCGGTCGTCGTGGGCGGCGGCACGCGTACGACGGCGACTGACCTGGTTCACACTGCGTAGCGGCCGGCGACAGCGGCGGCACGCTCACGCAGGAAGTCGCGCAACGAGTGCGGGGCCAGGGCCTCCGCGTCCGTGGCGAGCTGCCACAGCGCCCATTCGGCGTGCCTCGAATCCTGGAAGGTCGCCTCCAGCCGCAACCAGCCGTCGGCGTCCGTCACTTCGGCGGCGACAGCCAACGCGGTGCCCACCAGCTCCTCCCTCCGCGTCGGGCTCACCCGTACCAGCACGGTGACTTGCTCGCCGCCGGTGCGAAACCGTGTGCTGCGTTCCTGCCAGACGCGGTCCAGGTCGACCCGATCGGGCCGTTGCGCCGGTTCGGCGAGTTCCTCGGCGGCCAGGACCCGGGACAGCCGGTAGGTGCGCTCCGTACCGGATCGGTCGGCCAGCAGATAGCCCTGGTTGCGCACGGTGACCAGGCCGATCGGGTCCACCGTGCGCCACTTCGGGCTCTGGTCGACGGCCGCATAGTGGATGCGCAGCCTGTGTCCGGCGAACACCGCGCGCCGGACCTCGGCGACCACGGTGTCGGGCGCCTCCTCGGCGACCAGCCGACGCGAGAGGAGGTCGGTCTGCGGATCGACGAGCACACGCTGAGCCGCCCCGGCCGCGATGGCCCGATGACTTTCGGGCAACGCGTCAACCACCTTGCGCATGGCCGAAGCCAGCGCCGAGCCCAGGCCGAACGCCTGGGCGCCGGGGCGTGACCCGGCGATCAGCAGGGCAAGCGCCTCGTCATGGTTCAGTCCGGTGAGCTCGGTCCGAAGGCCGGGCAGCAGCGTGAAACCGCCGTGCCGACCGCGCTCGGCGTAGACCGGAACGCCGGCTGCGGACAGCGCCTCGATGTCGCGCAGCACGGTGCGAGTGGACACCTCCAGCTCACGGGCGAGCGTGGTCGCGGACAGTCGACCGTGCTGCCGTAGAAGCAGCACCAGCGATACCAAACGGTCGGCGCGCATACGGAAACGCTACCGGAATACGTGACACACGATGTCGTGTATTCGTCGGCAGGCTTACCGGCATGACACAGATCCATCGCCCGCAAGAGGCGATCCGCACAGCCCCCGTCCTGGTCGATCCGGAAGGACTGCACGACCCGATCCCGTTCGGGTACAGCCACACTGTCACTGTCCCGGCGGAGACCGAACTGGTGCTGGTGTCCGGTCAGTACGGGTCGGGCCCGGACGGCACGGTCGTCTCGGCCGACTTCACCGAGCAGGTGCAGCGGACGTTCCACAACATCGGCGTGGCTCTTGCCGCCCATGGGCTCGACCTCAGCCACGTCGTCCAGCTCAGGACGTACGTGGTGAACCATGATGTCAGCAAGCTGGGGCCGATCACCGCGGCCGTACGGGCGGGTTGGGGTACGAAACCGCCCACACAGACCCTCATCGGTGTCGCGAGCCTGGCTGCACCCGACGTCCTGTTCGAAGTGGAAGCACTGGCCGTCCGACCCTGACCGGGCGCCCGGCATCGGGCCGACCCGACATCGAAGCGCCTGTGCGGTGGTCCTGACGCATCGGTGCGGTCACAGCGCCAGGTCGTGTCCGCGAAGTCCCGCCCGGCCGCTATGGGCAGGCGACGTCACTCCGCGGACACGACCTGGCGCAGGAAGCCGCGAGCGCGACGGCCCGGACCTTGTCGGGCCCCTACTTCGGATCGCGGTTGAACTGCGCCGTCGACCAGCGGTAGCCGAGCACGGTCAGGCCGACGCACCAGGCGATCGCGATCCACCCGTTGTTGCCGATCTCGGTGCCGAGCAGCAGGCCGCGCAGGGTTTCGATGGCCGGGGTGAACGGCTGGTACTCGGCGATCGGCCGGAACCAGCCGGGCATCGTGTCGGCCGGGATGAAGGCGCTGGAGATGAGGGGCAGGAGGATCAGCGGCATGGCGCTGTTGCTGGCCGCCTCGGGGTTCGGGCTGGCCATGCCCAGCCCCACCGCGATCCAGGTGAGCGCCAGGGCGAACAGCGCGAGCAGCCCGAACGCCGCGAGCCACTCCAGGACGGTGGCGTCCGTGGACCGGAAGCCGATGGCCACGCCGACGGCTCCGACGAGGATCACACTGGCGAGGCACTGCAGCACGCTGCCGACGACGTGCCCGACGATCACGGAGCCGCGATAGACCGACATGGTGCGGAAGCGGGCGATGAGGCCCTCGGTCATGTCCATGGAAATGTAGACAGCGGCCCCGATCACGGTGCTGCCGATGGTCATCATCAGAATGCCCGGGACGATGTAGGCGATGTAGTCGGAGCGATCCGCGCCCCCTCCGCCGATGCCCGCGCTCATCACGTCGCCGAAGATGTACACGAAGAGCAGCAACATCATGATCGGCGTGAGCAACAGGTTCAGGGTTGCGGAGGGGTACCGCCACGCGTGCAGCAGATTCCTGCGCAGCATCGTGGTGGAGTCGCGGACTGCGAGGGTGAGGGCGCTCATCGGACGGTCTCCTCGGACTGGGTGGGCCGGCTGGACCGGCTCGGCTGGGCGGGCGCCTCGGCGGGGCTGGTGAGAGCGAAGAACACGTCGTCGAGGTCGGGGGTGTGCACGGTCAGCTCGTCGGCCTCGATGCCGGCCGAGTCGAGCCGGTCGAGGATGGCGCGCAGTGCGCGCTGGCTGCCGTCGCTGGGGATCCGCAGCGCCAGTGCCTCGTCGTCGCGAGTGACGTCGGACAGTGCCGCGGCGGCGGACCGGTAGGCGGCCGGTTCGGTGAAGCGGAGCCGGACGTGACCGCCGGGGATCATGCGCTTCAGTTCGTCGGCGGTGCCTTCGGCGGCGATCCTCGCGTTGTGCAGCACGGCGATGCGGTCGGCGAGCTCGTCGGCCTCCTCCAGGTACTGGGTGGTGAGGAAGACGGTGACGCCGTCGGTGACGAGTTCGCGGATGATCTGCCACATGGTGTGGCGCGAACGCGGGTCGAGGCCGGTGGTCGGTTCGTCGAGGAAGATGATCCGCGGGTTCCCGACCAGGGTCATGGCGATGTCGAGCCGGCGTTTCATGCCGCCCGAGTAGGTGGAGGCGGGCTTCTTCGCCGCCTCGGTCAGGTCGAAGCGCTCGAGCAGTTCGGCGGCCACCCGCCGCCCCTCGCGCCTGGACAGGTGGTGCAGGTCGGCCATGAGGAGCATGTTCTCCTCGCCGGTGATCAGGCCGTCGACCGCGGAGAACTGCCCGGTGACACCGATCGCCGCGCGGACCCCGTCCGGCGACCCGGCGACGTCGTGGCCGGCGACCTGTGCCTGCCCGCCGTCGGCGGTGACGAGGGTGGAGAGGATCTTGACGGCCGTGGTCTTGCCGGCGCCGTTCGGTCCGAGCAGTGCGAACACCGAGCCGGCCGGGATGCGCAGATCGATTCCGTCGAGGACGACCTTGTCGCCGTAGGACTTGCGCAACCCTGCGGCAGAGACGGCGACCGTGGGTGCGTGACCGTCGCTCTGGCTGGATGTGGACATGACAGACGTAGGCATGTGGCCCTCCCGGGCGCAGGATGAAGTGGGCGGGGAAGTCGGTGAGTTGACGAAGGGAGCAGCAGGGAGACGGAGGGCCTCAGACCTTGGCGCGGAGGACGTCGATGTTGCCCCAGTTGGTCCGTGCGTGAACCTTGACGACGTCCGCGGCCTGCTCCGGGGGCTCGGACGCGGCAAGCGCGTTGCGCACCTGTCCGCGGTTCGAGCTGACGTCGAGCCAGGCGGCCGCCCCTTCGCGGATGCCGACCTCGATCGAGCCGTTGGAAGTCTCCAACCGGACGCTGCCGCAGCTGACTTCGGCGACGCGGAGGAGTCCGTTGGTGGTGGTGCCGGTGACCGACGAATCGGCCCGCCGGATGTCGATGGCGCCATTGGCACCGTTCACCTGCAGCTCGCCGGTCACGGCGCCGACGGTCAGGGTGCCGTGCGAGTTCTTCAGGGCGGCGGGGCCGTCGACGAGGCCGACGCGTACGTCTCCGGTGCTGCTGGTGATGTCGGCCCTGCCTTCGACCCGGTCGACGATGGTCGAACCGTGCGACGCCTTCAGGTGCAGCGGGCCGGTGGTGTCGAGGCGGACGTCGCCGGCCGAGGTCTTCACGCGCACCTCGCCCAGCCGGCCCTCGCTGAGCACCCTGACCCCGGCGCCGTTCACGTCGATGCCGGAGCCTGTGGGCAGTTCCACCGTCACGTCGACGGTGCCGCCACGTCCCAGCAGATTGGCCTTGGGGGTGGTGACGGTCAGGGAGCCGCCCGCGCAGCCGACCTCGGTCTGTTCGGCCGTGCGTACGTCCAGGTCCTTCTTCGGGTCGCGGGGCCGCACCTCGACGACGGTGTCGAGGCGGTCGCCCGCGCTGAACTGGATGGAACCGGAGTACACGTAGGCGGTCACCGAAATCGGTTCGGGAGTGTCGAAAGAAGGCATGGCTGTCCCGTCCTCTTGGGTCCTCGGACTGTCCCCGCCGCTGGAACGGGGCGCGAGTGAAGTGATGCGGGTGAAGTGATGCGGGTGAAGTGATGTGGGTGAAGCGGTAAGGCTGAGGCGGCACGGGTGGGGACGCGGTCAGCGCACCCAGCCCGTGAAGCTCTGGCCGACGGTCTGGGTCTTCTCCGGTGTACGCGAGCGAACGCCCCCGTCGAGCGCGACCGACACGGTGCGCACCAGCCATGCGTTGACCGACAGACCGTCGCGGGCCGCGGCCTCTTCGGCACGGGCCTTGAGGTGGGCCGGCAGGCGCAGGTTGACGCGGGCCGTGCCTCCCTCGTCGAGGTCGGCCGGCGCCGGAGCGCCGAGCGGCTCTGCGGCCACGGCCGGCTCCGCGGCAGCGCCGCCATAGGTGGGCGGCGGCGTGACCACGAAGTCGGGGTCGAGCCCGCGCAGCCGTACGTCGACCGAACCCGGGGCGAGGTCGCGGGTGATCTCGTCCATCGCGGCGGAGAGCACGTTGAGCATCGTCAGCCGGGTCGCGGACTCCAAAGGTGCGGTGAGCCTCTCGGCCAGCTCGCGGGCTTCGTCGCCACCGGCTTCGGCGGCCACCGCCAGTTCACGACGGAGGGAGTCGACGTACGGGGTGAGGTCCATGACGCCATGATGGCACCATCATGGCGTCATACGCAAGCGACGGAGTGACACTTCACTGGTCGTTGACGAACACGAGGCCGATGACCTGCATAAACCTGCCGACATCACGCCTGGGCCACGATGGCGCCACAAGCATCCGAACACCTTCGGCGGCACCTCCTGGCACCTCGTGGCACCTCGTGGCACCTCGTGGCGCATGATGGCGCCACATGCCGCCCACCCAGACCACCGCCCCAGCACTGCCATGCCGATGCGACGCCGTACGCCGGACGGGTCAACGCCGGCAGGCCTTCGTCATCAGCTCTTCGTCATCAGCTCTTCGCGAGGAGATCCTTCAGCGCGATGTTCAGTTCCAGGACGTTCACCCGAGGCTCGCCGATGAAGCCCAGGGTGCGGCCTTCGGTGTGCTCGTCGACCAGTTTCTGAACCTGGCCGACGGACAGGCCGTTCTTCTCGGCGATCCGGTGGACCTGGATGTCCGCGTACTGCGGGGAGATGTCCGGGTCCAGGCCGGAGCCGGAGGAGGTGACCGCGTCGGCGGGAACGTCGGAGGGGCTGACCCTGTAGTCGGCCGTCGAGTCGTCCTTGACGACGGCCGCCTTGGCCGCGGTGACCCAGGCGATGAGGTCCTTGCTGTCGGCGGACCGGTTGGTGGCACCGGACAGGATCAGCCGGTACCGGGTGTTGACGCTGTTGGCGCCCAGGCCGTTCTGCGGGCGGCCCTGGAACCATTTCAGATCGGGCTCCGGGGTCGTCCGGCCCTTCTTCGACGGCAGGTCGTACGCCTGGCCGATGAGCGAGGAGCCGACGACCTTGCCGTCAGCCCTGATCTCGGATCCGTTCGCCTGGTTCGCGAACAGTCCCTGGGCGACGCCGGTGACGGCCAGCGGGTAGAGGACGCCCGTCACCAGGGTCAGCGCGAGGAGGGCTCGCAGGCCCGCCCCGAGCAACCGAAGGGTGTTGGTCACGGAGTTGTTCATGCCTTCAGCACGCTTTCAGGAAGTTACAGCCCGGGGATGAGGGAGAGGAGCACGTCGATGATCTTGATGCCGACGAAGGGCGCGATCAGGCCGCCGAGTCCGTAGACCGTCAGGTTGCGCCGGAGCATCCTGTCCGCGCTCACCGGCCGGTACCGCACGCCCCTGAGCGACAGCGGAACCAGGGCGATGATGATCAGTGCGTTGAAGATGACCGCGGACAGGATCGCGGAGTCCGGTGAGGACAGGCCCATGATGTTGAGCCTGTCCAGGCCGGGGTAGACGGCCGCGAACAGCGCCGGGATGATCGCGAAGTACTTCGCGACGTCGTTGGCGATGGAGAACGTGGTGAGCGCGCCCCGGGTGATGAGGAGTTGCTTGCCGATCTCGACGATCTCGATGAGCTTGGTCGGGTTGGAGTCGAGGTCGACCATGTTGCCGGCCTCCTTCGCGGCCGACGTGCCCGTGTTCATCGCGACGCCGACGTCGGCCTGGGCGAGGGCGGGAGCGTCGTTGGTGCCGTCGCCGGTCATCGCGACCAGCTTGCCGCCCGCCTGCTCGCGCTTGATGAGCGCCATCTTGTCCTCGGGGGTGGCCTCCGCGAGGAAGTCGTCGACACCCGCCTCCTCGGCGATCGCCTGGGCGGTCAACGCGTTGTCGCCGGTGATCATGACCGTCCTGATGCCCATGCGGCGCAGTTCGTCGAAGCGTTCCCGCATGCCGTCCTTGACGACGTCCTTGAGGTGGATGACCCCCAACACCCGCGCGCCTTCCGCGTCGTCGACGGCCACGAGCAGCGGCGTGCCGCCCGTCCGGGAGATCCGGTCGGTGAGCGCGGCTGCGTCCGAGGACACTTCACCGCCCTGCTCGCGGACCCAGGCGACGACGGAACCGGCCGCGCCCTTGCGGATCCTGCGCCCGTCCACGTCGACGCCCGACATCCGGGTCTGGGCGGTGAAGGCGATCCACTCGGCGCCGGTGAGTCGGCCCCGGTCTCGCTCG
Organism: Streptomyces sp. SAS_272; assembly: GCF_052543235.1. Taxonomy (NCBI): domain Bacteria; kingdom Bacillati; phylum Actinomycetota; class Actinomycetes; order Kitasatosporales; family Streptomycetaceae; genus Streptomyces; species Streptomyces sp. SAS_272. The sequence continues at coordinate 45,624 of NZ_JBMNDR010000050.1, forward strand.
CGCAGTGCGTACCTCTCCTTCGCGAGGACGACGATCGAGCGGCCCTCGGGCGTCTCGTCCGCCAGGGACGACAGCTGGGCCGCGTCGGCGAGTTCGGCTTCGGTGGTGCCGCTCACGGGCGCGAACCCCGATGCCTGCCGGTTGCCGAGCGTGATGGTGCCGGTCTTGTCGAGCAGCAGGGTCGACACGTCACCGGCGGCCTCGACGGCCCGCCCGGACATGGCCAGCACGTTCCGCTGCACCAGACGGTCCATGCCGGCGATGCCGATCGCCGACAGCAGCGCGCCGATCGTGGTGGGGATGAGGCAGACCAGCAACGCCACCAGCACCACCGTCGTGAGGTGGGTGCCTGCGTAGTCGGCGAACGGCGGCAGAGTGGCGACGGCGAGCAGGAAGACGATCGTGAGCGAGGCGAGCAGGATGTTCAGCGCGATCTCGTTCGGCGTCTTCTGCCGTGAAGCGCCCTCGACCAGGTTGATCATGCGGTCGATGAAGGTCTCGCCGGGTTTCGTCGTGATCCTGACGACGATGCGGTCGGAGAGGACCTTCGTGCCGCCGGTGACGGCGGAGCGGTCGCCGCCGGATTCCCGGATGACGGGCGCGGATTCGCCGGTGATCGCCGACTCGTCGACGCTCGCGACGCCCTCGACGACGTCACCGTCGCCCGGGATGATGTCCCCGGCCTCGCACACCACCAGATCGCCGATGCGCAGCCCGGTGCCCGGCACCTGCTCCTCCCGGTCCCCCGCGAGACGCCGGGCCACCGTGTCGGTCCGGGCCTTGCGCAGAGTGTCGGCCTGCGCCTTGCCGCGGCCCTCGGCGACCGCCTCCGCCAGGTTGGCGAAGACGACGGTCAGCCACAGCCAGGCGCTGATCGTCCAGCCGAACCAGTCACCCGGGTCCTTGAAGGAGAAGAGGGTCGTGAGCAGGGAGCCGATCCACACCACGAACATCACGGGCGACTTGACCATCACCCGCGGGTCGAGCTTGCGGCAGGCGTCCGGCAGCGACTTGAGCAGTTGTCCGGGATCGAAGAGACCCGCTCCGACACGTCCCTCGGCGGGCTTGTGCCCGGTGGGTACGTCGCTGTGCGGCGCCCGGGCCGGGGATGCTGTGGACATCGAGTCCTCTTGCTTCTCTGTACGGGTCGTCATGACGCCAGCCCCTCGGCCAGCGGGCCCAGCGCGAGCGCCGGGAAGTAGGTCAGACCGGTGATGATCAGGATCGCGCCGACCAACAGACCGGTGAACAGCGGCTTCTCGGTGCGCAGGGTGCCCGCGGTGACCGGCACCGGCTTCTGCTCGGCGAGCGAGCCGGCCAGTGCCAGCACGAACACGATCGGCAGGAACCGGCCCAGCACCATGGCCAGTCCCAGCGTGGTGTTGAACCACTGGGTGTCCGCGTTCAGCCCGGCGAAGGCCGAACCGTTGTTGTTCGCGGCCGAGGTGTAGGCGTACAGGATCTCGGAGAATCCGTGCGCGCCCGAGTTGGTCATGGAGTGGACCGGGGTGGGCAGGGCCATCGAGGCGGCGGTGAGCACGAGCACCAGCGCCGGCGTGATCAGGATGTAGCAGGCGGCGAACTTGATCTCACGGGTGCCGATCTTCTTGCCCAGGTACTCGGGCGTGCGGCCGACCATGAGTCCGGCGATGAACACCGCGATGACCGCCATGATCAGCATGCCGTAGAGGCCGGAGCCGGTGCCGCCGGGCGCGATCTCGCCCAGCTGCATGCCCAGCATGGCGATCCCGCCGCCCAGACCGGTGAAGGAGGAGTGGAAGGAGTCCACCGCGCCGGTCGAGGTGAGCGTCGTCGACACGGCGAAGATCGACGAGGCGCCGACGCCGATGCGGGTCTCCTTGCCCTCCATGGCTCCCCCGGCGATCTGCAGAGCCGGGCCGTGGTGGGCGAACTCGGTCCACATCATCAGCGCGATGAAGCCGACCCAGACGGTCCCCATGGTGGCGAGGATCGCGTAGCCCTGCTTGAGGGAGCCGACCATGATGCCGAAGGTGCGGGTCAGCGCGAACGGGATGACGAGCAGCAGGAAGATCTCGAAGAGGTTCGTGAAGGGGGTGGGGTTCTCGAAGGGGTGGGCGCTGTTGGCGTTGAAGTAGCCGCCGCCGTTGGTGCCGATCTCCTTGATGGCCTCCTGGGAGGCGACGGCCCCGCCGTTCCACTGCTGCGAGCCGCCCATGAACCGGCCGACTTCGTGGACGCCGGAGAAGTTCTGGATGGCACCGCAGGCCACCAGGACGATCGCGGCGACGACCGAGAGCGGCAGCAGGATGCGGAGGGTCCCGCGGACCAGGTCCGACCAGAAGTTGCCCAGCTCACCGGTACGGGAGCGAGCGAATCCCCGTACCAGTGCCACCGCCACCGCGATGCCGACGGCGGCGGACACGAAGTTCTGCACGGCGAGCCCGGCCGTCTGCACGACGTGGCCCATGGCCTGCTCGCCGTAGTACGACTGCCAGTTGGTGTTGGTGACGAAGGACGCGGCGGTGTTGAACGCCTGGTCCGGGTCGATCGCCCGGAAGCCGAGCGAGCCCGGCAGGTGGCCCTGGAGCCGCTGGAGCACGTACAGGAAGAGGACCGAGACGGCCGAGAAGGCGAGGACGCCGCGCAGGTACGCGGGCCAGCGCATCTCGGTGTCCGGGTCGGCGCCGATGCCCTTGTAGATCCACTTCTCGACGCGCCGGTGCCTGTCGGAGGAGTAGACCTTGGCCATGTAGGCGCCGAGGGGAACGTAGGCGAGCGCCAGCGCCGCTATGAGCGCGAGCAGCTGGAGCAGGCCGGCGAGGACGGGACCCATGCCGCTCAGAACCTCTCCGGGAAGATCAGGGCGAGGACGAGATATCCCAGCAGGGCGACGGCCACGACCAGGCCGACGATGTTCTCGGCGGTCACAGCTTGGTCACCCCCTTGGCGACGAGGACCACCAGCGCGAACACCGCGATCGTGGTGACGACGAAGGCCAGATCGGCCATCGCGAACTCCTAGGACTGAGGAAAGGGGGTCTGAAGAGAAGCGGACACTCAGAGGAAACCCGCCCCTGGCCGGAATCGGTCGGCCGTTGACGACTCCCTGACGGCGGGCGGCGCCCCCTTGACGGGACTCTTACGGCGGCTTCCCGGAGGCCGCCGCCGGCGGGTCGTCCCAGTCGCTCGGATCGCTCGGATCGCTCGAGTCGCTCGGGTCGTTCGCATTGCCCGGGTCGTCCGGGTCGTCCACGGCAGTGGACGGCCGCCACCAGCAGCGGGAGCGCGACCCCGGCCGGCCGGGCGTGGCCTCGCACCCGCTCGCCCACACGGCGATCGTCGCCTCGCCGACCACTGAGCGCCTGAGACAGCCGCCGCGTATGAGGGCGCTCACATGGCACGGCTGGTCTTAACGCAACCCTGACGCCGGTGTGTGATCTACCCCTCGGCCCTCACGTCACTCTCTGCATACGCTGGTAGCGCCGTCCGCGTGATGGCCGAAACCACACGCCGAACCGCACACCGGGAGCGCACGCCGATGGCCACCACCGAACACCCGCCGCCGAGCCGTCTGCGGACATGGATGCTCCAGGGCCTGTCCGACATGGGCAGGTCCGGCGGCCACACCGGCCCGCACGCCGCGCCCAGGGCTGCGCACAAGGGCCAGCCCTGGTACCGGGTGATGTGCCTGACCGGCGTCGACTACTTCTCCACCCTCGGCTACCAGCCCGGGATCGCCGCCCTCGCGGCCGGCCTGCTCTCCCCCGTCGCGACCATCGTGCTCGTCCTGGTCACCCTGGCCGGCGCACTCCCGGTCTACCGCCGGGTGGCGGAGGAGAGTCCGCACGGCGAGGGCTCGATCTCGATGCTCGAGCGGCTGCTGTCCTTCTGGCAGGGCAAGCTCTTCGTCCTGACCCTGCTGGGCTTCGCCGCCACTGATTTCCTGATCACCATCACCCTTTCGGCGGCCGACGCCTCGACACATCTCGTCGAGAACCCGCATCTGACCAGCACGCTGCACGACAAGCAACTGCTGATCACGCTGATCCTGGTCGCCCTGCTCGGCGCGGTGTTCCTCAAGGGCTTCCTGGAGGCGATCGGCGTCGCGGTCGCCCTGGTGGGCGTCTACCTCACGCTGAACGTCGTGGTCGTCGTCGTCGGCATGTGGCACGTCGCCACAGCGGGCCATGTGATCACCGACTGGTCCAGCGCGCTCACCGCCGAGCACGGCAACGTCTTCGCCATGGTCGGTGTGGCGCTGCTGGTCTTCCCCAAACTGGCTCTGGGCCTGTCCGGCTTCGAGACCGGCGTCGCGGTCATGCCCCATGTGAAGGGGGACGACGCCGACACCGAGGAACACCCCCGGGGGCGGATCCGCGACACCAAGAAGCTGCTGACGACCGCCGCGCTCATCATGAGCGTCTTCCTGATCGCCACCAGCTTCATCACCACCCTCCTCATCCCGGAGAAGGACTTCGAGTCCGGAGGCCCGGCCAACGGGCGCGCCCTCGCCTACCTCGCCCACGAGTACCTGGGCAACGCGTTCGGCACGGTCTACGACGTGTCGACGATCGCGATCCTGTGGTTCGCGGGCGCCTCGGCGATGGCCGGCCTGCTGAACCTGATGCCGCGCTACCTGCCCCGCTACGGCATGGCTCCGCACTGGGCACGGGCGGTCCGCCCGATGGTCATCGTCTTCACCCTCATCGGCTTCCTCGTCACGTGGATCTTCGACGCGGACGTCGACGCGCAGGGCGGGGCGTACGCGACCGGCGTGCTGGTGCTCATCAGCTCGGCGGCGATCGCCGTGACCATCGCCGCCCGCAAGGCGGGCCAGCGGGGCTGGACGATCGGCTTCGCCGTCATCTCGGCCGTGTTCCTCTACGTCACCGTCGCGAACGTCATCGAGCGCCCCGACGGCGTCAAGATCGGCGCCTGCTTCATCGCCGGCATCATCCTCGTCTCGCTGCTGTCCCGGCTGGCCCGAGCCTTCGAGCTCCGCGTCACCAGCGTCACCGTGGACGCGATGGCGGAACGTTTCATCCGGGACATGGCCAGCCGCAGGATACGGTTCATCGCCAACGAGCCCGACCAACGCGACAAGGCCGAGTACCGCGACAAGATCGAGCAGATCCGGGCCGACAACGACATGCCGGAACAGGAGGACTTCGTCTTCGTGGAGGTGACGGTGACCGACCCCTCCGAGTTCGAGTCGGGCCTGACGGTACGCGGCGAGGTCCTGCACAACCGCTACCGCGTACTGACGCTGGAGTCCTCCTCCATCTCCAACGCCCTCGCAGCCCTGCTCCTCCACGTCCGCGACCGGACGGGCTGCGTGCCGCACATCTACTTCGAGTGGACCGAGGGCGGCCCGTTCGCGAACTTCCTGCGGTTCTTCCTCTTCGGCCAGGGCGAGGTCGCCCCGGTCACCCGGGAGGTCCTGCGCGAGGCCGAGCCGGACCGCGCCCGCCGCCCCCGCGTCCACACCGGCTGAGCCCGCCGGCGACCGGCGCCACGGGACCGCTCACGGTCCCATGGCGGCGCGGTGGACCTGTCCCGGTCGCAGCGCTAGCGATTGACGCTTCGCATCCCTGCCTCGTCGTACCGCTGCCCTGCCGCCTCGGGCAGCTCCGCGTCGATGCGGGCCAGGTCGTCCTCGGTCAGCGCGATGGCGGTCGCGGCGGCGTTCTGCTCCAGGTAGGTGCGGCGCTTGGTGCCCGGGATCGGCACCAGGTCCTCGCCCTGTGCCAGCACCCAGGCGATGGCCAGCTGGGCCGGCGTCACCTCTTTCTCGGCGGCGATCTCCTTGACCTTCTCCGCCAGCCGCAGGTTCGCCTTCAGGTTGGCGTCCTGGAAGCGCGGGTTCTCGCGGCGCCAGTCGTTCGCGTCCAGCTCGTCCAGCGAGGCGAACCGCCCGGCGAGGAAGCCGCGGCCGAGCGGCGAGTACGGGACGAACCCGATGCCCAGCTCACGGCAGGCGGGCAGCACCTCGGCCTCCACGTCCCGTGACCACAGTGAGTACTCGCTCTGCACCGCGGTGACCGGATGCACGGCGTGGGCGCGCCGGATGGTCTCCGCGCTTGCCTCGCTCAGGCCGATGTACCGCACCTTGCCCTCGGCGACCAGCTCGGCCAGCGCTCCGACCGTCTCCTCGATGGGGACGTTCGGGTCGACGCGATGCTGGTAGTAGAGGTCGATGTGGTCGGTGCCCAGTCGCTGCAGGGAACCGTGGACCGAACTGCGGACATGCTCGGCCGAGCCGTCCTGCGGGCCGACCGTGCTGATGTCACCGGGTACCGCGTTGTCCATCCGGTAGTTGAACTTCGTCGCGACCACGTACTCCTCGCGATGCCCCCGGATCGCCTCGCCCACCAGTGACTCGTTGGTGAGCGGCCCGTACATCTGCGCGGTGTCGAGGAAGTTCACCCCGAGCTCCAGGCCGCGCCGGACGGTCGCGATCGCCTCCGCCTGATCGGTGGATCCGTAGAAGGCGGACATGCCCATGCACCCCAGGCCGACGGCCGATACCTGGAGGTCCCGCAGACTGCGCTTCTGCATGTCGTATCCCATGCCTTTCCCTGCAAACTCGTTCGTCGTTCGGGCGCCACGAGGCCCACGCCCTCGTCCATCCAGCGATGGATTCCGCCGCTCGGCATCCTGTGAGAGGCCGGGGTCGCATGGGTTTCGTGTGCCGCGGTGTCCGCGACGCTACGCCCTGGAGCGCACTCCAACGCAAGTCTTCACCCTGGGACACCGTCCGTGCCCGGCTGCGTGTCGCCACAAGGCGAATCCGTCGTCCGTTCACCCGCCATGCTTACCCGACCCATCGAATCTCGATAGATTTCCATCGCGATTCGATGGAAGGACGGTCCGTGGGAAAACTGACCCTAGGTGCGCTGCGCGCCGTTCTCGTGGTGACGCTCGCCGGCACCGTGTTCGTACAGGCATCGACGGTGTGGGCACTGGCCACCGACCCGGAGGACGGGTCGATCCCGCTGACTCCGCTGCGCGTGATCACGATCCTGGGCATGGCGGCGGCCCAGGTCGCCCTGGTCAGCGTGTGGCGGCTGGTGACGATGGTGCGCCGCGCAACCCTGTTCTCCCACGCCGCCTTCCGGTACGTGGACGCCGTGATCGGCGCGGTCGTGGCGGCTGCCCTGTTGTGGTTCGCGGTCACGGTCGTCCATGCACCGGGCCAGCGGGACGACCCGGGCGTCACCGCGGCCGCGCCAAAGCGGTGCGCTTCGCGACGCTCGCCGCGCTCTGCGAGGCGCTCACGTGCCGGCCGGGCGATCTGCTGCGCCGGGAGGCGGAGGACGCCGCGAGCGGATGACGGCCACCGGGGCGACCCCGAGGAATTCCTCCGGTTGCATTCCAACTCAGCCAATTGCAGCGCCAGTTGTGACCGAAAATGCCAGTGAAACCGGCACAACCATCCGTAGGCCACGCCCGTCACATAAGGCAGGAGTAATGAACTCCTAAGCACACAAGGGGGAAATATGCGCTTCACTCACTCCATGCTGGGTGCCGCGGCTCTGGCGGCTCTGTCGCTGGGGGCCACGACCGCTCTCGCGGCGCCCGCCTCCGCCGCACCCAACACCACACCGCAGAAGGTCTGCGGAAGCGGCTACAAGACCGTGAACTCCGCGCCCGTCGGCTCGCTGGGCACCGTCTACCTGGCCTACAACGCCTCCAACGGCAACAACTGCGTCGTCACCATCCGCAACAACCCCGGCACGGCGGTGGACATGTCCGCCTGGATCTACGTCCCCGACACCAACGAGGGCGACAACGACAACGGGTACTACACGTCCTACGCGGGCCCCTCCTACGTCATCGGCAAGGGGCACTGCGTCGACTGGGGCGGCGGCATCGCCAACACCTACGTACAGGTGACCGGCTCCAACTGCGCCTCGCTCACCGAGCACCGGACCACCCACACCCGCTGACGCGTCCGCCCACCACACCGGGCGGTCCGCCGGCCCCCGCCTCACGACCACCGACCGCAAGGCCGGCGAGGCGGGAGCCGGCCGGAGGGCACGGTGGGGCACGACACGCAGTGGTCCCGAACGGTCCGGGCGACGGCCGGTAAAGGCCCGCTCGACCGACTTCCGACGTGCTCCGGACAGCCGACGCCGCCACTGTGCCGCGACGCCGCCACTGCGCAGCCCCGTCACGGTCGGTCGGCCCGTGGGCAAGGGGGCAGGTCGGCTGTGATCGATCTGCCTGGTAGGAAGGTTCACATGGAAGGTGCCTTCGCCACGACAGTCCGGCGGTTCCGGTTACGCGCGGGACTGACCCAGGAATCCCTCTCCGAGCGTTCCGGCGTCTCGGTCAGCACCATCCGCGGCATGGAGACCGGGAAACGGCGCAACCCACAACTTGCCTCGGTACGTCAACTGGCCTCCGCACTCGGCCTACGGCCGGCGGAACTGGACGAACTGCTGGCCGCTGCGGCGGGCGCGCCTGAACACCCGACGATGCCGGTCCCGCGCCAACTGCCCGCCCCGCCGGCCCCGTTCGTAGGTCGCCGTCACGAGCTCGACCGGCTCGACGCCGCGCTGCGGTCCGGGTCGGGCGCAGCGGCCCCCGTGGTCGTCTCCGCGATCGCAGGGGCCGGCGGGGTCGGCAAGTCATGGCTGATACTGCACTGGGCTCACCGCAACGCCGACCGGTTCCCCGACGGGCAGCTCTTCGTCGATCTCCGGGGCTTCAGCCCCGACAGCGACCCCATGGACCCGGCCGTGGCGGTCCGCGGCTTCCTCGACGCCCTGGGCGTCGACCCCGGCCGCATCCCCGTCGCGCCCCACGCTCAGGCGGCCCTGTTCCGCAGCCTGGTGGCGGACAAGCAGATGCTGCTGCTGCTCGACAACGCCGCTGACACCGCCCACGTCACGTCTTTGCTGCCGGGCGGAGACACCTGCACCGTGGCGGTCACCAGCCGCAACCGGCTGTCGGGCCTGATCACCGGCCACGGCGCCCGCCACCTGTCCGTCGGCACGCTCACCGACACCGAGGCCCACGCACTCCTCGTAGCCCGACTCGGCACCGGGCGCGTCGACGCCGAGCCCTCGGCGGTCGAAGACCTCATCGGCCTGTGCGGCGGATTCCCGCTGGCGCTCAGCATCGTCGCCGGCCGCGCCCACACCCATCCCCACATGCCCCTGGCCGATCTGGCCGGCGAACTGCGCGAGGGCGCGCTCGACGTACTGGACGACGCCGACCCCGCCGCGAGCCTCCCAGCGGTGCTCTCCTTGTCCCACCGGGCGTTGACCGACGAGGAAGCCGAGGTCTTCGCTCTGCTCGCGATGGCCCCCGGACCCGACATCAGCCTGCCTGCCGCCACCAGCCTCACCAGCCTCGGCAGGAGCCGGACCAGGGCCGTGCTGCGCAGCCTGGAGCAGGCGTCCCTGGTCGACCAGGACGCCGTCGGCCGCTACCGGATGCACGACCTCATCCGCCGTTACGCGGCCACCGCCCACCAGCTGTCCGACAGTGCACGCGAGACGGCGTTGCGGCGGGTGCTCGACTTCTACACCCACACCGCGTACGCCGCCGCCCGTCTCCTGGACTCCCATCGCGACCCCATCGAGCTCGCCCCGCCGCTGCCCGCCTGCAGCCCACAGCCGCTGCCCGACATCCCGGCCGCGATGGACTGGTTCGACACCGAGCACAGGAACCTGCTCGCCGCCCAGCGCACCGCCGTCGCGCACACCCTCCACCAGACGGCCTGGCAGCTGGCCTGGACGCTGTACGACTTCCACTACCGGCGAGGTCACCGCCACGATCAGCTCGGCGCGTGGCAGATCGCCGTCGACTCAGCCGGCCGCCTGGCCGACGCCGGCGCCCAGATCCTCACCTACCGGCTTCTGGGCCGAGCCCACGTCGTGCTCGGACACCATCAGGAGGCGATCGCCGCCATGAACGAGGCGCTCGCCCTGAGCGAGCAGCAGAACGACCGCGCCCTGCAGGCCAAGGCGCACTACACTCTCGCGTCGATCTGGCCCGACGGCCGGCGCGCTCTCGAGCACGCCAGACGTTCACTCGACCTGTACCGCGGACTCGACCAGCCGATCGGTGAGGCCAACGCACTCAACGCCGTGGGCTGGTACGCCGCGCGTCTCGGGGATCACGACACCGCCCGCGAACACTGCCAGTCCGCCCTCGCCCTCTACCAGCACCACCAGGACGTGAACGGCCAGGCACAGACCCTGGACAGCCTCGGCTACATCGACCACCACAGCGGCCGGCATCACGACGCCGTCCGGCACTACCTCCACGCCATAAGCCTCTACCGCGACCTCGACAACACCTACGAAACCGCCGACACACTCGATCGGCTCGGTCACGCCCACGCCGCACTGGGCCACGACGACCAGGCCCTCGACGTATGGCGGCAGGCGCTGCATCTGTACCGGCGACAGGGACGCGATCAGGAAGCCGAGGAGGTGGACCGCCGGCTCGACGAGCTGGGCCGGGGAAACGCCGCGGACGGCGTCCACTGACGAAACGCTCCGCACGCCCGGCCCCCACGGCATGCGGCGACCGGCCGACCGATCGGCCGACCGGTCACAGGTGAACGGTTCGTGACCTGTTGGCCCATCCGGCACGTCAGCACCATGGTTCCAGTGACAGCACGGTGTGCGGTGCACAGCACACCACTGTCGAACGCCGCGTTCCAGGCGTCCCACCTGCTGAATGGACCCGACATGCCCCACTCCGCGAACACCCGCCCTCGTCCGCGTCTGACAGCGCGCGGCCAGGCCGGCATCGCCACCGCAGCCGCCGCCCTCTCCGTGCTCGGCGCGTTCGCCGCACCGGCCCAGGCGGCCGACGCTGTCGAGCACTACGGCAATGCCGCCACCGGCTCCTGCCTCGACGACTCGGCCGCCGGCCTGCGCGGCTTCAGCTGCAACGGTTCGGACTTCCAGAACTGGCGCGTCCACGTGTGGAACGACGGCACCCGCCAGTTCCGCAACCTCGCCACCGGGCGCTGCCTCTACGACGACGGAGTCACCCTCGCCACCAGGTCCTGCAACTCCTCGACCCAGCAGAGCTGGTGGGTGTGGCAGCGCGGCGGCGGCGCGATCTCCCTGGAGAACCAGGCCACCCGCGAATGCCTGGACGACAGCGAGTTCGGTCTGCGCACCATCGGATGCGACGCAGGCAACCGGCACCAGAACTGGCGGTGACCGCGCCCTTCAGGTCAGGCCGCAGACGGCGACATCACACGACATTCGAGGTGATTCACATGCGTTTCCGTAGAGCTGCCGCCGCGACGGCCGCCGCGATGATGCTGGCGGGTGGAGGAGTGCTCATCAGCTCCGGTGCGGCTCAGGCCGCCCCCGCCGCCTGTCACACCGAGATCCGCTACGTGCCGATGAATGTTCTCCGCACCACGAAGATCTTCGAGAACGGACACTGGGTCACCAAGATCATCACGGTGACGGTCACCTTTCCGATCTCAACCGTCGTATGTGACTAGGGTCCGTCTTCGGACGGACAGCACCCGGGGCAGGTACGACGTACCAGAGACCGCCGCCTCGCAGGAGGCGGCGGTCTTGTCGGTTCGGCTGGGTACGGTCGGGTCGGGCAGCCGGGTCCGTGCCGTCAGAGGCGAGGGCTGTGACGCGAACGCGAACTGGGCCTCACCCCTCGCCGGCGGCCTCGGGGGCGTCGTCGGCGCGGGCCGCCTCGTCCTGCGCCATCCCGAGAAAACGCCGAATCGCTTCGACCGGCATGTCCAGCCCCTCGGACGCCGCGTGCTCGTCGCCGAAGACCTGCACCGCCTCGGTGACGGCCACGGCCAGTTCGAGCTCGGCCTTGCGGACCTTGGCCTCGGCCTTGTCCACGGTGTCCACCACCGCAAGCTGGCGACGCTGCTTCTCCTGCAGCCTCTGTTTGCGGGAAAGGGTCTTCTCGGAGTTCTGCACAGACATGACCAAGATCATAATCTGTGGACCGCGCTTACCTGAACTCCACCGCTCACGAACGCCGTTGAGGCGGGTCGATCGTCGCGGGAGGCGACGAACGGCCACGCCTTCCGGCTGACCGGTCAGGCAGCGCGGCAGAGCGACGCGCGGTCGGTCGGGGTCGCGCCACGGGTCGTTGCCGGGTGCACGGGACGGGCCTCGCCGGCTGCGTCGCCGCCTCCCGGGCCGCCGCTCGCGGAGCCCGCGGCCTCCGAACGACTGCGCGCGAAGACCACGAGGCGGAGCACCGCGAACCGCGCGACACCGGCGAGCCCCGTGGCGGACAGGTACACGATCTGCTCGAGCACCGCACCGGGCGTCGCCATCAGCTGCCGCAGAACGAACATCGCCACGCAGGTCACCGCGTACGCGGCCGCCGCGGACCCGGCCGACTGCGCATGCTGCCGCCCCGTGGCACGTCCGCCGGCACCGAAGGTGAATCGGGCGTGCAGCTCGGTGGCGAGGAGCGTGGAAACCGCGGTGGTCAGGGCGTTGGCCAGGACCCACGGCGTCCAGGAGGCGAGCGCCGCCACTGCGAAGCTCGAGGCGATCCCCACCCCGCCGCCGCAGAGCACGAAGCGGGCGAACGAGGCGATGGCGTCGGACGTCCGCCGCCGCCCGCCCTGCACTGATTCCACGGTCCCCCGCCCCGTTGCCCCATCACTGTTGCGTAACGCGCACTTCCCGGCCCTCACAGCCTCTGCCCCCTCGTTCCTCATACCGGAAACGCTACGTTGCATTCATATTTTCGGCAACTGATTTACCGCAAGCGGGCACAGTACACGCAGGTGAACGTGATGAAAATGTTGCAATGACGCCGCGCTAACGCAACCCTGCCCAACATTCGTTGCAACGAGCGAGGATGAACGCTACACCGAGGGTCCGACGGGGACAGACAGGGCAGTCGCCGGACCCACCCAAGCTGAACCCACTTGTGTTTCGCCTGAGGCGCGCTCGCGCGGCAGTCACCGACACCGCGGCGAGGCCGGCGACCCCGAAGTGGACGGTGGGACGGGGGACGGGTGTCCACGACGGGCGGGCGCCGGCCGGCCGCAGTGCTCACGCGGTGTTTCCCGAGGGTTTCCCGTTGCCCGTCCGGCCGGGCAACGTGCGTGCGTCGACAGGACGGTCGAGCTGCCAGCAGGCTGCTGTGAGGCACCCCTTCACGGCGCCGGACAACCGCCGTGGCTGCTTCACCCACGCCGACAGCAAACGGCCGGCCGGCCGTGCGACGAACGACCACGGCCGGAGGAAACGGGGAACGACATGAGAAGACAGAGACAACGCGACCGCGACCGTGACGGAGGAACACCGCACGGCCGCTTCCGACCGCTGCGACTGCTGCTCGCCGCCGCCGTCGCGGTCGCCTGCCTGGCCCTGCCGACAGCGGCGCCGGCGACCGCCGCGCCGGCCGCACCGGCCGCCGACACCTGTGCGCCGTTGAAGGCGGGAGCGAGCAACGCCGCCCAGGACGCCGTCAACGTCGCCTGCCGCTCCGTCGGTTGGATGTACGCCTGGGGCGGCGGCCACGCCGGGGGCCTGCCTGGCCCCAGCCAGGGCATGCTGGACACGGACCCGAGGTCCATCAACGATCCGACGTACTGGAGCTTCGACTGCATCGGCCTCGTGCGCTGGGCCTGGTACAAGGCCACCCGCCAGGACATCATCAGCGAGCGCACCACGCAGTCCACCTGGCAGGACCCGGGCTACGCCCACACAAGGTTCACCAAGGCGCAGGGCGAGGCTCCGCTGCTGCCCGGTGACATCATGTACTTCGGAGAGGGACTCAGCCACGTCGCCCTCTATCTCGGCAACGGCAAGCGGCTCGAGTCACCACAATCGGGCGAGGTCGTCCGAGTCTCGGACATCCCCTGGGCCGGCTACCAGGGTTCGCTGCGGCCCGAAGTCTCGGGCGTCTTCCCGGTGTGGGAGTACGACGGTCTCGGCAAGCAGGTGAAGACCTGGGGTCAGCCGAACCTGCGCACCGACTCCACCACCGGCAGCGGCATCAACTGGACGGTGACCAACGGCATTTCCGTCGCCGTGCGGGCGCTGTGCCAGCGCGTCGGGGAACGGGCGACCGTGGACGGCATGGTCAACAACGTCTGGACCTATCTGCCGGACTACCGCAGCTGGATCAGCAACCTCTTCCTCCAGGGCCCGGCGATCACACCTGGCGTGCCGTCGTGCGGGGACTACTCGAGAATCGGCGGCACGCTGGAGGGCGCGTCCTCCAACACCTCCTGCGGTGACGGTACCCCGCCCGAATCCGCCGGTGCGTGGTCGGCCAAGTCCGCCACCGTGTTCGGCCGCACGGTCGAGCTGCGCTACAACGGCACGACGGCCTGTGCCTGGGGCCGAATCTCCGGCGGCACGATCGGTGACGAGATCTGGGTCGATCGCAGCAGCGACGGCGGGGACACCTGGGAGCCGATGCTCGGCTACACGACCGTCACCTCCGGCGGCGACGCGTACACCACCCAGTGGAACGACAACGGCCTGGTGATGCGTGCCTGCGGCACCAACGGCAAGGGCGGCTCCATCGTCTGCACGGGCTGGTTCTGACATCCGTCGCCTCGCGACGACGGCCGACACACGCATCGACGACATCGCCGACCGGCTCGACGGCGTGCCCGACCGCCCTCGGTCACGCCTCCCATGCATCGAGGACAAGGGAGAACCATGTTCCAAAAACACGTCAAGGCAGCCATGATCACCACCGCGCTGGCCACTGTGCTGGCCGGCACGCTGGCCGCACCTTCCGCACAGGCGGCTCCTGCGGCAGCGGCCGCCGAGTGCGGCGTGCGGGCCCACGACGGCCTGCTGTGGTGCGGGAACCGCGGAGACGCACCGACCCGGCTGCAGCCGTTCCACGAAAGCCCCTTCAACGGCCTGCTGAAGTCGACGTTCAGCTACTTCACCTGCTGGTCGACGGGCGGACTGCACGGCGGTGGGAACACCACCTGGTACCGCACGGTGCCCGACTGGATCAGCGAGGGCAGGGAGGGTTATGTGCCGGCCGACTGGGTGTTCACCCCCAGTTGGTTCGACGCCGACCCGAGCAGGTACGGGCTGCGGCACTGCTGAGAACGCGTCCGCCGATCCCCTCTCCGGCCAAGGACGCCTCAGTCGGATGCGGCACGGCTGCGCCGGGCGTCGAAGAGTTCGACGGGGTGGGCTGTGGTGCCGGTCATGGCGAGGTCGGCGATGATCTCCCCGACCACCGGGACGAATTTGAAGCCGTGACCCGAGAACCCGCAGGCGACGGTCACCTGGGGATGGGCGGGGTGGGTGGACAGCACGAAGTGCTCGTCCGGAGTCAGTGAGTAGGTGCAGGCGGCTCCCTTGACGAAGGGGCCGGCCAGCGCGGGGATGCGCGGGCGCAGATACGCGCGCATCGCCTCCACCTCCTGCGGGTGGATCTCCCGGTCCAGCCGGTCGGGATCGGCGGCGGCGCCCTTGTCGTGGAAGGCGACCTTGGCGCCGCCGTCCGGTCCGTCCAGGGCGGGGAAGCCGTAGATGTCGGTGCCGGCGCGGTCCTCCCACACGTACACGGGGTGGCGGTCCGGAGCGAAGGGCGCGGTCCCGCCGCGTGGGGCGAACCAGTACATGGCGCGACGTTCCACACGCACCGGGACGCCGATGTCCGCCAGCAGCCGGGGCGCCCACGCGCCGGGCGCGATGACCAGCCGGTCCGCGACGTACGTCCCGCGGGAGGTGACGACCCGGGCCCCGCCGTGGGCGTCGATCTCCCACCTCGAAGCCGGCTCCTCGAAACGCAGCTCGGCACCGCCGGCAGCGGCCAGGTCGAGATGGGCGCGGACCGTGAGTTCGGGCCGGACCACGCCCGCCCCGCGCTCGTAGAAGGCCACCTCGTCTGCGGCCGGGGAGAAGGTGGGAAAGCGCCGACGGATGTCCGCGCTGTCGAGGACCTCGTGGTCCAGGCCCCACGCCTCGGCGCTGCGGACGCTGCCGGCGACCATGCGACTGTCCTGCGGCCCGATGACGAGGCCCCCGGTAGGAGTGAACACGTCGCGCCCCGACTCCGCGGCCAGCCGGTCCCACAGCTCTTGGGCGCGCAACAGCAACGGCACGTACGCCGCGCCCTCGGCGTAGCCCTGCCGATAGATGCGCGAACCGCCGTGGCTGGCGCCGAGAGCGTGGGCGGGCCCGAAGCGTTCCAGGCCGAGGACCCTCTCACCGCGCCGGCCGAGGTGGTACGCGGCAGAGCTGCCCATGCCACCCAGACCCAGCACGATGACGTCGTAGGTACGGGACACCATCGCCTCCCGGCGCTCGGATGCGCATCGGATGCGCATCGGAAAGTCCGCGGCGGCCTGACGGAGCCCGAACATCTCACAACTATCACGCGCAGGGCGCGGAGGTCAGACGGTGCGGGAGGAGGCGGGACGCCAGATGCGCAGATCGAGCTGTGCGGCTTCCTTCTCGAATCCCTGCTCCAGGAATCCGCCCTGCATGAACAGTGCATGTCGATCAACTCCCTCGACATGCAGGTCCCGTTCAGCGACCAGTCCCCGCACGTGCGGCCTTCCCGCATTATCGTCCTATCGACGATAATCGTAGATCACGGAGACTCCCCCGGTCACCGGGGACGGCGGCGACCACCCGGAGATCGTGTCCGCGGCGCGACGGGGTAGGCGCAGGGGAAAGCGGAGAAGGGAACACCATGACGACGTACGTGATCACCGTGCCCGGCACCTTCACCACCACCGTCGGGGACGACACCCGGACGCGCCTGGGCCGTGCCCTGCGCCCCTCCGATCCGCATCACACACGGATGGGAGACGCGCAGGACCTCGACCCTCTCACCGTGAACGAGGACGACACGTTCACCATCCGGCTCGCCGTCGAGGCGGACAGCGCCCCGCACGCCGAGGAGGACGCCCGCCGGCTCGCGAACTCGGCCCTGCACGACGCGGGGCTCGACGAGACCAGTGCGCCGCTCGGACCGGCCGTCGTCACCGGCATCGACTCCGAGGTGTAGCCGTCCCCACGGGATGACGCGAGGCGGCTCGACCCGGGCCGATGACGCGCGTTCGGTACGGAAATCACGGGGCGGCGCAGAGGGCGGAGACCGATCGGACCCGGGGGCACGCCACGCTCCGGGGCCTGCCTGCCGCCCTGCGCCGCCCTCCCGGTCAGCGACCGCCGTGCCGGTGCGACAGGCGCTCGAGCACCGCTCCCGCCATGGCCTGCTCACCCTTGGCGTTGGGGTGTGCGGGTGCTGCGGGCGAGGCGGGCTGCAGCGGCTCGACCCACCGCTGGGCCGCGGGCTTGCACATGTCGTGGCCGACGGTCGGACCGTAGGTGTCGACGTACTGAGCGCCGTTCCAGCGCGCCACCAGACGCAGCATCAGGTTGAGGCGCTTGCCGGTGTCCCGCAGGTAGGGGAAGTCGCGCGTCGCGAACGGCACCGAAGGTGCGCAGCCGCTGCCGTCGTCGGGCAGCAGGTCCGGGTAGCCGACGACGAGGACGCGGGCATGCGGCGCCCTGTCGTGCACGGCCTGCAGCACCCGGGCGACCTTGGGAGCGGTCTTGGCGATCGCCACGGTGAGCTGGTCCACGCCCGAGGCGCTGTAGTGGCGCTGGCAGGGGTTGCCACCGGGATCCTGCGGGGCCAGCTGGGCGCAGGTGCCGATGATGGAGCCGAAGCCGATGTCGTTGCCGCCGATCTGGACGGACACGATGTCACTGTTGCGGCCCACCGCGTCGAGCTGAGGAGCCTTGGTTCCCTGCGGCTTCCACATGTTCTCGGTCGTGGCCCCGCCACAGCTGACGTCGTTCAGGACGGCAGCCCGCAGCCGGCCGGCCACGATGGACGGGTAGTTGTGGTCGGAGCGGGCGCAGTAGGCGTCCACCTGCCGGGGGATGAGAGGGCCGGAGGTGTAGGAGTCGCCGAGCGCGACGTACCTCGTCTCGCCTTTCCCATCGTGCGCCGCGACGGGTGCCGCGGAGGCGGCCACCAGGGCGCAGCTGCCCAGCGCCGCGAGCAAGGTGACGCCCTTTCTGCCACGACCGGCCGTTCTCCCCGTACGCACGTCGTGCTGCATCGAGTCTCCCCCCTCGTCACCCACGCCCGCCGGCGACGCCGTCCGGACGGCCGACGTTCCGTCCGGCCAGGCTTGTATACCGCCGAGTAGGCCGTGGGGGCCAGCACCAGGAACGAAACAAACAGGGGTGTTCACTCGTGATCACGCGGATGTCGACCTTCCCTTCGCCCGGACGGCCGACGAAAGCGGCGAGGTCGCGGACAGACCGGGAAATCGTGTACTGGCCCATGCGGCCGGACGGGCGTCGCCCTCGCCCGGATGCTCTTCCGCCCTGCGCCAGGAGGACGGACCCCGTTTCCCCGGAGGTGAGCGATGAGTCCGGGCGGCGCATCGGGTCTGCCCTGTATGACTCGCATCATCGCCGACATCTCGGTCTCCGTGGACGGCTTCGTCACCGGGCCCGACCCCGGCCCGCACAACGGTCTGGGCACCGGCGGCGAGGCCCTGCACACATGGGCCTTCTCCGACGACCCCGACGACCGCCGGCATCTGCGCGAGGGGACCGCCCGCTCGGGCGCCGTCATCCTCGGCCGGCGGCTCTTCGACCTGGTCGACGGGCCGGAGGGCTGGGACGACACCACCGGCTACGGCGCCGGCGAGGTCGGCAAGCCCGCCTTCGTCGTCGTGACGAGCTCACCGCCGGACTCGGTGCGGCTCACCGACCTCGACTGGACGTTCGTCACCACCGGTCTGTCCGACGCCGTCCACGCTGCGCGCGAGCGCGCCGAGGCGGCGTCCCGGCGCAGCGGAAGGGACCTGGACGTCGTGCTCATGGGCGGTGGCGCCCTCATCGGCTCGGCGCTCGACGCAGGGCTGGTCGACATGCTGACACTCCACCTCGCACCCGTCGTCCTGGGCGCCGGGACACCGTTGTCCACCGGTGGAGCTCCCCGCACGCTGGTACAGAAGAGCGTGAAGTCGACGTCGACCGCGACGCACCTGACCTACGACGTCCTGTGACGTCCTCCTGACCGGCGCCTCCCCCGGCCCCGGACCTGGTCCGGGGAGGCAGTCCCCAAGGGCCCGTCGTCGACGGCCCCCGGTCACGGAAACGCCGCGACCGGGGGCTCGCCATCAGCTGCCGCGAAACACGCCCTAGTTCCGGTACCGGAACACGATCCGGCCGCGTGTCAGGTCGTACGGCGGGAGCTCGACCAGCACCCGGTCCTCCAGCAGGATCTTGATGTAGTTCTTGCGGATCTTCCCGCTGATGTGCGCGAGCACCTGATGGCCGTTGTCCAGCTCCACGGTGAACATGGCGCTGCGAAGGCACTCGACGATCTTGCCCTCGACTTCGATGACGTTCTTGTTCTTCGTCATCGGACCAACTCCAGGTTGCTGCTCACCGTTCGGGCGCCGACGCCCTCGAACAGCGCCGAGGCTGCCCCGTTGGACTCGTGGACCTCGGTCCAGGCCGCGGTGAATCCGGAGCGGTGCTGCGTCTCCAGCGCGTGGGCCAACAGCGCCCGCGCGATGCCGCGGCGCCGCTCTGCGGCCCGGACCGCGACCAGCCCGATGCGCGGCCGGATCGCCGTCACCACCCGGATCAGCCCCAGATAGCGGTCCGGCGCCGCGGCCACCGCGTACTTCGACGGGTCGCCGATGGTGTCGCCTTCGGGGTGGTGGACGACCTCCGCAGGCATCGACTGCCATCCGACGGCCGCCTCGACCTCGTCACGGATCGCCCGGTCCGCCGCCCGCAGCAGACGTTCGTCCGCCTGTCCGGCGGGCACGATCGTCACGCCCGGAGGCGGCAGGACCGCTTCGAGCCCGGTGACCCGCGGGTCGGTCGGCACGACGTACTCCCACTCGCGGCGGCGGACCGTGAACCCGGCACGCCGCCAGCCGGCCGTCAGCTCGTCGTCGGCCTCGTCGACCACCGTGTACAGCGGCGCCGGCAGTTCCGCCAGCATCACCTCGACGAGCCGGTCGAACACGGCCCCGTGCCAGGCGTCGACGCTGACGAACAAGCGTCCGTCGGGCCGGTGCCCGGCATGCCCACGGCCGACCACCAGGTCGTCATCCAGTGCATGCCATTGCCGTTCAGCGACGCGCGTGATCATCACCGCGTTCTCGCCCAGGCCGGATGTGAAAGGCTTTGTGTTCATCGGAGTCTCCCTCCAGAAGTGCCTCGATCTCAGGCGCTCCTGGCGACACCGAACGTCAGCCGCCGGACCGTGACGGGTTGAGGGAGCACCCATGGGTAACTGTGTTCACGGGTCTCACCTCCATACGACGGTCTCACGGTCCACCGCGAACGTAGCAGCGGGTCGCCGCCTCGCTCAAACCCTTTTCCCGCCCGATCGCGGCTCCGCTTTTCGGACGGGCCCGCGCCGGATCTTGGGACAGGTTTTACGCGGCACGTGCAACTGGGGACCACGCCGCGACTGTCTCACCATGCGTCGGGCCTGTCAGGGCCGAGGACGAGAGAGCGGGGCAAGTCGTGGGACGGCGCAAGAGCGGCATAGGGATCGCACTGGTCACGGGTGTGATGCTGGTGGGCGCGAGCGCCTGCGGCGGGGGCGGAAGCGACAAGGCGGGCGGCGGCGACGCCAAGGCGTCGGGAGGCCCGAGCGTGAGTTCCTCGCCCTCTCCGAAGAAGCCCGCGGGTCCGCCGATGCTGCTGGAGACGATCACCCCGCAGACGGGAACCACGGTCGGCGTGGCCATGCCGATCTCGGTCGTCTTCACGAATCCGGTGGCGGCCAAGGCACGGGCCGCGGTCGAGAAGCACATGAAGGTGAGCACCTCGCAACCCGTGGTGGGCGCCTGGCACTGGTTCGGCGACAAGCGCGCCGACTGGCGCCCCAAGGAGTACTGGCCCTCCGGGACGACAGTGGAGATCAACGCCGATATGAACGGCGTCGGCAACGGCAACGGACGTTTCGGCGTGCGCAGTTACACGCACACCTTCAAGATCGGCGACGACGTGCGCGCGGACGTCTCGGTGACCGGCCACACCATGAAGGTGACCCGCAACGGCAGCACCCTGCGCAACCTGTCGATCAACGCGGGAAGCGCCCAGTATCCGACGTGGAACGGCACGATGGCCGTCATCGACAAGCAGGAGAAGGTCCACATGACCTCCTGCAGCGTCGGCATCAGCTGCGACAAGGGGAGCCCCAACTTCTACGATCTGACGCTGCCCTGGGACGTCCACCTGACCCAGTCCGGCACCTATGTGCACTATTCGACGGGCGACCCGAATCCGGGCGGTGGCAGTGCCCGCGGCTCGCACGGCTGTGTCCACCTGTCCCTGTCGGACGCCAAGTGGTTCTACGACCAGGTCAAGCAGGGTGATCCGGTCACCATCACCGGCTCTCCCCGCGCCAAGGCCTCGGCGGACAACGGGTACGCGGACTTCAACCTGGGATGGGACCAGTGGCTCGCCGGCAGCGCCTCCGGAGAGGGCACGACCGCGGTGGGCGCCGCCGCGCCCGCGTCTGGCGCCTGACCGCCGGCGTCCGCGGCGACGCAGACCGTGCTCCCCGCGTCGCCCGGACACGCGCCCTTTCATTGTCGTCGCCATGACGATGATCTCGGGATCATGAACGACGCGCCTTCACGGCCCACCGCCGGACCCGCCGGGACGACCTGCGAGGAACCGGCCCGGTGGACGGCGGAAAGGGTACTGGCTCCACGGACGACTCCGAGGAGGGGCGCGACCCCGGGAGCGGCAAAGCCTGCGGCGATCCCCCATCGCACCACGCGACCGCGGCGGAGCGACCATGAGTACCCCTGGATCGTGAGGGAACCGTCGAGCTGTGCCCGCCCGTCCCGTTCGCCCTACTGCGGGAACTGCTCGACCAGGGCGCTCCCCTGGGAGGATTCGAGGTCGCGCCGCACGGGTCGGACGAGTCCGAACTCACCCGACCGGTGCACCGCGCCCGTTGGGTGCTCGTCCCCGAAGAGGACGCCGATGCGGGCCAGGACGACGGCAAGGACCCTCCACGGGCCGTCAAGTACCTTCGCGTGAAAGATCCAGGGATCGAGGGCGTTCGACGTCGACGAGCGGATCCGTCGCCTGTCGGCGTGCATGGGCGCCGCCCGCGAATTCCGCGGACGCCTTCGCTACTGGGGTGACACGGGGAAGAGGACGGCGAGATCGTGCCCTCCAGGGAAGGCGGAGCGCCGTACTGGCGTCAGGTCGGCGGCCGGCACTGGTGACGACGGGCACGTGAAGGCGGGCACGTGAAGGCGGGCGGGGAAAGGGATGTTGGGCGTTCTCAACGGCTTCATGGTGATCGCCGTCGTCGTGGGCGCCGGATACGTCATCGGCCTTCGCGGGTACCTGGGCGACGAGGGCCGGCACGTCCTGACCAGGCTCGCCTTCGGTGTCGCCACCCCCTGTCTGCTCTTCACCACCCTTGCGCGCTCCGATCTGTCGATCCTGCTGTCGACGCGGCTGCTCGTCACCGCCATCAGCACCTCTGCGGCGGCCGTCCTCTTCGCCGCGATCGGCCTGCGCAACGGCTGGCGGGCGGGCCAACTCACCATCGGCGCCCTGTGCTCCAGCTATGTCAACGCCGCCAACCTCGGCATCCCGATCGCCGTCTACGTGCTGGGCGACGCGTCTCTCGTCGCGCCGGTCCTGCTCTTCCAGCAGATCGTCATCACCCCGCTCGCGCTGACCGTCCTCGACCTGACCCGGCCCGGCGAACGCCAGACCCTGGCGCGACGGCTGACCACTCCCTTCCGCAACCCGATGGCGGTCGGCACACTCGCGGGAGTGACCATGGCCGCCACGGGCCTGCCCCTCCCCCGCCCCGCCCTCGAACCCCTCACCCTCGTCGGAAACATGTCCGTCCCGGCGGTGCTGCTGGCCTTCGGCATCTCGCTCTGCGGCAGCGGCCTGCCCGCCCGGGGCGACAACCGTCCGGCGATCTGGCTCTCCGCCGCCATCAAGACCGTCGTCCAGCCCCTCATCGCCTGGGCTCTCGCCGCCGCCGTGTTCCGACTCCGCGGCGACGCCCTGCTCGACGTCGTCGTGGTCGCCGCTCTGCCCGCCGCCCAGAATCTCTACACCTACGCCTCCGAGTACCGGGTCGCCGAGCAACTCGCCCGTGAGTCGATCTTGTTGTCGACCCTCCTGTCGGTCCCCGCCCTGATCACCGTCGCGGCGCTGTTGGGAGGAAGCGGAATCACCCACAGTCGGCAGCCCACAGCCGGCAATGGCGGGCGTTCGGGAGACGCTGTTCGTCCGGTTCGGCTGCGGACCGCCCCTACGAGCAGGTCCAGCGGACCGGGTGGCCGGAGACGTCCGTGGTGAGCCAGGATCCGTCCCCGAGAGGCAGAAGGTCGTAGGGGTTGTCCGTGCGTGCGTCGAACTCGGACCGCACCTGGCCGGAGCGCGCGTCCACGAGGTAGTGACGGAACCACTCCTCCTCGTCCTCGGTCTCGCCGCCGAGGGTGACGACGACGGTGTCCGGGCTCAGATAGCCGCCGCTCCATTCCACGTGGACCTCGTCGGGGTCGTGTCCGAAGGCGTCGACGGACAGAGCGAACCTCACCTCACCGCCGGGGTGGGCGTGAACGGCGACGTCGGTCTGCTCGTGGTCGACGGTCATGAAGTGGTGTCCGTCGGGCGACAGCGCGATGAGGCACCGGTCCGCCCACGGATAGCCGAC
Organism: Streptomyces sp. SAS_272; assembly: GCF_052543235.1. Lineage (NCBI taxonomy): Bacteria > Bacillati > Actinomycetota > Actinomycetes > Kitasatosporales > Streptomycetaceae > Streptomyces > Streptomyces sp. SAS_272. The sequence goes on from NZ_JBMNDR010000050.1 coordinate 69,275, forward strand.
GAGATTCATCTCGGCCCCGGCCAGCGACGCGCGGTACATGACGGAGCCGTCCTGCCCTTCGCCCACGTCGAGGAGGACCTCGTCGCCCGCCGGATGCAGCAGTTGCCGCCCCCCGTGCCCGACGGTCTGCAGATCGGCCTGTGCGACGACCGCGCCGGTCTCGGCGTCCAGAGCCACCCACTGGTCTGGACGGTTGCGGCCGGCCATGGCGTCGGGCCGGTACACCCACAGCACGAGTCCGTTCGACGACAGCACACAACTGGGCCGGTGCCCGTGCCGCTGGGCCGACCGTGGCTCGAAGTGCGACCGCCAGACCTCGTCCCCCTCTGCCGTGGTGCAGACGACCGCGTCGAGCGTCGTGCAGTAGACGCGCGCAAGACCCGCGGCGACGGCGTGGTCGACGACGTCCCCGTCGGCGCAGGGCGGGCAGACCAGGACCGGCGACAGCACGCCCCGGCCGCCGGCCGCCAGGTCGTAGGCGCAGATGCGTCCGTCGACGAGCCGGGTGATCATCTGCGGGGAGCGAAGGGGGTGGTCCACGCCTCGCAGGTTAGCCGGGAAGTCCCCCGGCTTGCGGCAGACGGCCGATGAACTCCGCATCGCCCGGCGCGACGATACGCCGGGGCCCGGAGGGAACGCGGTTCAGGCGACGGGGCGGGCATGCACGCTGACGGCGTAGCCGCCGCCAGGACGGTAGGGGTCGCCGGACCAGGTGGCGAAACGCTGCCGCAGCGTCAGTCCTGCCTGTGCGCACCAGTCGTCGAACTCCTCCAGCGTCACCGTCGGTTCGGGCAGCGGCAGGTGCTCCGCGTCCAGCCCCATTCCGGTGATCAGCAGTCCGCCGGAGCGCAGTACGGCGGCGAGCTGCCGCACGACGGCCGGTTCGGTGCCGGGGGCCAGCAGGGGGATGACGTTTCCGGCCGCGAGCGCCAGGTCGAAGCCGGCTTCCAGGCCGAGGCCGTCCAGATACGCCAGGTCGCCGTGGAGCCATTCCTGTTCCGGGGCGTCACGGCGGGCGACGGCGAGCATCGAGACGTCGACGTCCACGCCCGTGCAACGGTGACCCAACCGGCTCAGTCGGATGGCGATCCGTCCGGTGCCGCAGCCGGCGTCGAGCACTCGGGCGGCAGGCTGCAGCAACGCGTCGCAGAAGGCGGCCTCGCCATGGACGTCCTGGCCTGACTCGGCCAACCGCGCAAACCTCCGGGCGTACTCCTCTCCGGCCTGCCCGCCTGTCAGCTTCGCCCAACGGTCGTCCTGGCTGCTCATGGTCTGCGTGCCTTCCGGTGGAGCCGAGGTGATCGGCGCTGAGAGAACCGTGCCACCGCGCATTCTTCTTCCTCGAGGCGGTCCTCGGCGTCTCGACGCGCGATCGGCGGCCCGACTGCCGCGAGCGCCTCCGGTTGCGTCCCAATTCAGCCTATTGCGCCGCGAGTTATGGCTGAAAACCCCAGCTAACCCGGCACAACCATCCAGATGCCCCGCGGGTCACATAAGGCAGGAGTAACCAACTCGTAAGATCACAAGGGGGAAAAATGCGCTTCACTCACTCCATGCTGGGCGCCACGGCTCTGGCGGCTCTGTCGCTGGGGGCCACGACCGCTCTCGCGGCACCCGCCTCCGCCGCACCCAACACCACACCGCAGAAGGTCTGCGGAAGCAGCTACAAGACCGTGAACTCCGCGCCCGTCGGCTCGCTGGGCACCGTCTACCTGACGTACAACGCCTCCAACGGAAAGAACTGCGTCACGACCATCCGCAGCAACCCCGGCACCGCCGTGGACATGTCCGCGTGGATCTACGTCCCCGCCACCGACAACAGCGACGGTGACTACGGGACGTACACGTCCTACGCGGGTCCGACGTACATCTACGGCAAGGGCCAGTGCGTCGACTGGGGCGGCTACATCAAGAACGTGTACGTCCAGGTGTCCGGCTCCAACTGCGGCTCCCTGCGGGAGCACCGGGTCACCTACACCCGCTGACACCCGCTCCTCCTGCCCGGCCGCAACGGCCGGTGTGCCGTCCGCCCCGTCCTGCGGGAAACGACCGTCCACGGTCGACGGGACGACGACATGCCGCAGGCCGCACAGGAGGTGGTGTCGGCTCGGCTCGGCACTGGCGGAAAGCACGCGGTTCCGCCGGGACGGCACACATGATCCGCACCCCGGATCCTCGGTGGCGGGCGCGCCCGTAGGACGGCTCCGTGCCGAGCTCGCGCTCGACGCGGACCGGCCCGACGGGTGCGCCCGGAATCCGTGACCGCTGTCCGTCAGCGGGTGCGCCTGATGCGGATCGGGCCGCGGGCCTCTGCCGGCTCGACGGGGCGGCCGGCCTGCGTGATCTCCACCTCGCCGGCCTCGACCAGCCGCCGGGCCGCACGACGGGCCGGTTCCATGAGCGCGCGCCAGCCGTCGTCGTCCCCTTCGTGCACAGCCCGCGCGGCGTCGGAGGGGCAGATGGAGGCCGTGGGACCGCGGCGCTCCAGCAGCTCCATGATCGCCCGCTCGAGACGGCGGCCGTTGTGCCGTTCGATGTCCGCCATACCGCCATTGTCCGCCGCCGGCGCGCAGCAGGACAGCGGCGGACCCGCGCGGCAGACGGCCGTGAAGTGATCCGTCGGGGCGGGGGGGTGTCTCTATGTCTTTCGTCAAGGACGTAGTGCCGGGTTTGGTGCTGTTTGGGATGGTCATGCGGCGAGGGTGATGGCGGGGGTGCGGGACTCATAGAAGGTGCCGTCTCGGAGCATGGCGAACAGGACGCTGATGCGTTGGCGGGCGAGTCTCAGGAGTGCCTGGGTGTGGGTTTT
>NZ_JBMNDR010000051.1:0-15745 GCF_052543235.1 Streptomyces sp. SAS_272
CCAGGTGTGCCGGCCCTCGGCGGGGGCAGGCACACCGGGCGCGGGCGTTCCCGGGCGGACGGCGAACGCCGGCGCCACGCTGACGCGCAGCCTTCCGCAGGAGAGCGGGGAGGCCGACGGCGGCGCCGGCGCCGTACGCCTTCACTGCGCCGAGGCCCCGTGCGGCGTCCCGTGTCCGGGCGGCGCGGTCACCGCGCTCACGCCGCGCCGCCCCCGCCCGCGCGGCCGAACTGCTCGTCCAGGACGGACAGCCGGCGCCAGTACTCGTCCTCGTCGATCTCGCCGGAGGCGAAGCGGCGGCCGAGGACGGCGAGGGGCGAGTCCCCCGTGGGGCGGGAGCCGCCCCGCGCGCCCCAGGGACCGGAGCGGCCGCGCCACACGGTGCGGCGCAGCAGCGTGATCACACCGATCACCACGGCCGCCCAGATCAGCGGGAGGAACAGGATCCACGGGCCGGGGCCGCCGCCGTGCCAGTCAGCCAGGGTGTTCATCTCAGGTCATCTCCTCGGGGGATCTGCAGTGGGTCTGCCAGGGGTTCTGCTCGACATCTCGAGAGTCCCGCCGAGCGGGGGTCCGCGTCGTCGCACGGCCGGCGTCAGTGTGCGTACCTCCCGGGGAGTACGCGCGCGTGCCGCGAGTGCTCCCTGGGTGCTCCCGGAATGCTCGACTTCTGTACCTACTGGTATGTACAGTCGCTTCATGAGCACGTCGGAGCGACTGATCGAGTCCACCCGGGAACTGCTCTGGGAGCGCGGATACGTGGGGACGAGCCCCCGGGCGATCCTGGAGCGGGCGGGCGCGGGACAGGGCAGCATGTACCACCACTTCAAGGGCAAGCCCGATCTCGCACTGGCGGCGATCCGGCGGACGGCCGAGGAGATGCGCGCCGCCGTCGAGAAAGTGCTGAACGGTCCGGGCACTCCCTATGAGCGCATCGAGGCGTACCTCACGCGCGAGCGCGACGTGTTGCGCGGCTGCCCCCTCGGACGCCTGACCATGGACCCGGACGTCGTCGCGGACGACGCGCTGCGCGGACCCGTGGACGAGACGATCGACGGGATCCGTGAACTGATCGCCCATATCGTCGAAGAGGGCAAGGAGCAGGGGCAGTTCGGCCCGGAACTGGACGGTGAGGCGATCGCCGCCACCGTTGTCGCGACGGTCCAGGGCGGATACGTGCTGGCCCGCGCGTCCGGTTCGCCGGCCGCCTTCGACGCGGGCGTGCGCGGACTGCTCTGCCTGCTCGCCCCCCGCCCGGCCGTCCAGGAGGCCCTGTGCACGCCATGCAGTACGAGCTGACCCTGCCCGCCGACTACGACACGGGCGTCATCCGCGCGCGCGTGGCCCGCGTGGGGCATCTGCTGGACCACTGGGCGGGCCTCGGTCTCAAGGCGTATCTGCTGCGCGAGCGCGGGGTGCACGGCTCGCCGGTCAGCCAGTACGCGCCCTTCTATCTCTGGAACACCGTGGAGGGCATGAACTCCTTCCTGTGGGGCGCTGGATTCCAGGGCCTGAGCGACGACTTCGGGCGCCCGACGGTCCGCCAGTGGACGGGTCTGGCCTACGAGGAGGGGGCCGCCGGCGCCGCCCCCGCCCGGTTCGCCGTGCGGCGGCGCAGGCCCCTTCCGGACGGCGGCCCGGTCTCCGCCGGCGTTCAGGAGGCGGCGGACGAGGCGCGACGACTGGCGCGGGAGGACGGGGCGGTGCTCGCGGCCGCCGCCGTCGACACGAGCCGGTGGGAGACCGTGCAGCTGTCCCTCTGGGAGCACGACGCGCCGAAGGCCGATGGCGAGCTGTTCCAGGTGCTGCACCTGTCCACGCCGGGGCGGGCCGCGCTCCCCACGGGCCGCCAGTGGTGAGGTGAGACCAGGGGGCACGGGCGGTCGGCGCGGGCGACGGGCACCGGCGGTGACCGGTGCGTGCGGCGGGCGCGTGCGGCGGGCGGTCCCTACGGCGAGCGGCGCGTGCGGCGGGCCCGGGAGGCCCGATCCTGCGGATGTGTGGCCCGCCGAGCCGCCGACGGACGCCCGCGCCCCGCGGACCATGGAGGGCGACATACGAACCCCCCTGGTGAGGAGTACCCGGCACGATGTCCCTGGAGATGCGCGACCGCTGCGAACGCTGCGCCACCACCGCCCTGCCGCCCGACGGGCCGGCCCGGATCTGCTCCTACGAGTGCACGTTCTGCGTGCCGTGCGGGGAGGCCATGGGCGGGGTCTGCCCCAACTGCGGCGGGGATCTGGTCGCCCGGCCGCGCCGCCGAGCCCCCGCCGGCTGACGGCTGCGGGGGTTCGCAGCCGGGGTCTCCCGGGTCTCCGCCGGGTTTGTCAGGCGGTGCTGTCGAAGCTGGCGAAGTAGGCGGCGGCCATGTCCTCGTCGCCGTGGCCCTGCGCGGCGGCCCGCTCCAGACGCTCGGCGCTCGCGGCCGCCACGTCCAGGCGGACGCCGTTCCCGCGCCCGGCCTCGACGATCAGCCGGGCGTCCTTCGCCGCCGTCGCGACCGCGAACTGGGCCGGCGTGAGCCGTTCGTCGAGGATCAGGGCCGCCTTCGCCCTCAGGTACCCCATGTCGAGCGGGCCGCCCTCGATCAGTGCGAAGAACGCATTCGGGTCGACGCCCAGGGACTGCGCCAGGGCGAGGACCTCACCGGTGGCGGCGGTGGCAGCGATCACCCAGCTGTTGGCCACCAGCTTGAGCCGGGTGGCGGTGCCCGCGCCGCCGTCCTCGCCGGTCCAGACGATCCGTGCGCCCACGGCGTCCAGGACGGGAGTCACCGCGGCCCGGCTCGCGGACGGACCCGCCGCAAGGACGGTCAGCTGCCCGGCCTCGGCCGGCTGCCGGGTGCCCAGAACAGGAACGTCGAAGAACGCGAGACCGTGTGCACGGGCGAAGGCCGCGAGGTCGGCCAGGGCCTCGATCCCGGCGGTCGTCGACTGCACCCAGGCCGTACCGGTGCGCAGGGTTGGAGCAGCCTCGCGCATCACCTCCAGGGTGGCGGGGCCGTCGTAGAGCATGGTCAGCACCACGTCCGCACCCTTGACGGCCTCCGCGGGCGTCGCGGCGACGTGGACGCGGTCCGCGGCGAGCGGCTCCGCCTTGGCACGGGTGCGGTTCCAGACGCGGACGGTGTGGCCGGCCCGGGCGATGCTGCGGGCCATCGCGGCGCCCATGATGCCGGTGCCCAGGACGCTGACGGTCAGGTGGTCTGTCATGGCGTCAACCTACGTCGGCGCACGGGCGACCGGCGCCTTTCCGGTGGCACGGCGGGTATCCGTGTGCGGTTCCCTCGGCCGACCGGCTGACGGCCCGTCCCGAGCGCGTCGGCTCGGTCGCGTCGTGCACGCACGGTCCTGCGGGCACAGTCGTGCGGGCTCAGCCGTACAGGCACGGTCCCGTACGGGCGCAGTCGGGCACGTACACCGGCGGAAGGTCAGCCGGGAGGGCGCACGCGCCGTGGCTCACGCCGCCGTGAGCGCCCCCAGCGGGTCGTCGAGGACCGGCTGCCAGGCCAACTCGGCCGCTCCGACCAGGCTGTTGTGGTCGAGGGAGCAGGCGAGGATCGGCACCCCGCCGTTGTGGCCCCAGAGGCTGCGGTCGGTGACGACCGCGCGGAGCCGGTCCGGGTCGGCCGCGAGGAGGGTGCGGTGCAGCCCGCCGAGGATGATGCGGTCGGGATTGAGGATGTTCACCAGACCCGCAAGGCCCAGCCCGAGCCGGTCGATCAGGGCGTCGACGGCCATGCGGACGACCGGGTCGCCGTACTCCTCGCGGATCAGTTCGTTGGCCTGCTGCAGCAGGGAGCCCTCGGGGCCGGGCCGGCGGCCGGCGGTGTTCAGCAGGGCGAGCGGATCGGCCTCCACGTCGAGACAGCCGCGGCTGCCGCAGTAGCAGGCACGTCCCTCGGGATTGACGGTGAGGTGCCCGACTTCCAGGGCGAGTCCCGAACTGCCCGTGTGCAGACGGCCGTCCAGCACGAGCGCTCCGCCGACCCCCCGGTGCCCGGTGGCCACGCACAGCAGGTCACGAGCGCCGCGCCCGGCACCGTGCCGGTGTTCGGCCAAGGCTGCGAGGTTGACGTCGTTCGCCGCGAACGCGGGTCCGGTGACACCGGCGGCACGGATCCGCTCGGCGAAGATCTCCCGCACGGGCGCGCCCGCGGGCCAGGCCAGGTGCAGGGGGTTGAGCGCCAGCCCTTCGGGTTCGGTGATCGCGGAGGGCACGGCGAGCCCGGCGCCCACACAGCGCCGTCCGGTGCGCCGCAGCAGCTCCGCGCCCGCGTCCACGGCGGCCCCGAGCACCTTCGCGGGGTCGGCGTCGACGGTCTCACAGCTGGGCGTGGTGGCGACGATCCGGCCGCCGAGACCGACCAGCGCGGCCCGGAAGCCGTCGGCGTGGACCTGTGCCGCCAGGACGACCGGGCCGTCCTGCGCGACCTCGAGCCGGTGGGAGGGGCGGCCCTGCGAACCGGCGGCGGCGCCGGGCCGCGCGTCCACCCGGATCAGGCCCAGTGCGACGAGTTCGGCGGCGACCGCGCCGGCCGTCGCGCGGGTGACCCCGAGCTCGGCCGTGAGCACCGCCCGGGTGGGCGCCCGCCCGGTGTGCACGAGCTCCAGCGCGGGCCCGAGCGCACCGCGCCCCCGGTCCAGCCGCGCCCTCGAGGTGGTCCCTTCCCCCGCCGGCCGGGGGTCCGCCTTGCCGCTCATGAGGGCGAGTCTCCCATGATCCGTTGTTCAGGCGGCGTCGGGGAAGCCGCTCACCCGCAGCGTGATGTTCAGCCGTCCCGTCAGGCCCAGCGCGGGCGGAGAGGTGCCCGGCAGCACGCGGGGCACCCCGTGGTACGCGAGCCGGGAGGGGCCTGCGAACACGAAGAGGTCTCCGCTGCGCAGCTCGACGTCGGTGTAGGGCCGCGTCCGGGTCCGCGGGTTCCCGAAGCGGAAGACGCAGGTGTCGCCCAGGCTGAGGGAGACCACCGGTGCGTCGGACCTCTCGTCGGCGTCCCGGTGCATGCCCATCCGTGCGTCGCCGTCATAGAAGTTGATCAGCGCGATGTCGTACGCGGCCGCCGGGTACTCCCGCGGCCCGAGCGCGTCGGCCACCGCGCGCCGGCCCAGCTCGCCCAGCCAGTCCGGGAACGGCTTGACGGCCGTGCCGTCGCCGTCGGTGACCGTGCGGTCGTAGGCGTACGGGCGCCAGTGCCAGCCGAGGCAGACCTGGCGGGCGGACATCGTGCCGCCGCCGGGCGTGCGGACCGTGCGCAGCCCGGCCGGCGGACGGGCCCAGTCCCGGCACGAACTCAGCAGCTCGCGCTGGCGGGCCGCGTCCAGCCAGTCGGGCAGGTGCACCGCCCCCGGCGCGACTTCCGTACGCCCACGGGGGAACAACTCCGCGTCCATGAACCCATCCTCCTGCATCGCCGTGGTGCCGCGACCGGGGTGACACCGCGTCTGAGCTGCGGCTCGGTTAGCCTGACCACGATGAACGACCGTATGACGACGCCGTGGGGCGAGGTCGAGCTGGCCCGCCACCCCGAGGACCCGCGCGATCAGCTGCGCGCCTGGGACGCTTCCGACGCCTACCTGCTCAGACACCTCGCGGCGCAGGACGTCCCGCTGACCGGCACGGTGGTGGTGCTGGGCGACCGCTGGGGCGCGCTGGTCACGGCGTTGGCGGCGCACCGGCCGACGCAGATCACCGACTCCTGGCTGGGGCAGGAGGCGACCCGGGCCAATCTGGCGCGGGCCGGGGCCGAGACCGGTTCCGTGCGGCTGCTCACCACCCAGGACCCGGCGCCGGAGCGGATCGACGTACTGCTGGTACGCATCCCCAAGAGCCTCGCGCTGCTGGAGGACCAGTTGCTGCGGCTGGCGCCCGCCGTGCACGCGGGGACGGTCGTCGTCGGCGCGGGCATGGTGAAGGAGATCCACACCTCGACGCTGAAGCTGTTCGAGCGGATCCTCGGGCCGACCCGGACCTCCCTCGCCGAGCAGAAGGCCCGGCTGGTCTTCTGCACGCCCGACCCGTCGCTGAAGCCGCCGGCCACCCCGTGGCCCTACGTGTACGACCTGCCCGGCGACCTCGGCTCCACGCTCTCCGGCCGTCCGGTCGTCAACCACGCGGGGGTCTTCTGCGCCGACCGCCTCGACGTCGGAACCCGGTTCTTCCTCCGGCATCTGCCGAGCGCCGGGGGCGGCCGCCGGGTCGTCGATCTGGGCTGCGGCAACGGGATCGTGGGCACGGCGGTGGCGCTGGCCGACCCGCGGGCGGAGGTGCTGTTCACCGACGAGTCGTTCCAGGCGGTGGCGTCGGCGGAGGCGACCTACCGGGCGAACGGGGTGCCGGGGCACGCCGAGTTCCGGGTCGGGGACGGGCTGGCGGGCGTCGCGGACGACAGTGTGGACGTCGTGCTCAACAACCCGCCGTTCCACTCCCACCAGGCCACCACCGACGCGACGGCGTGGCGCATGTTCACGGGGGCCCGGCGCGCGCTGCGGCCGGGCGGCGAGCTGTGGGTGGTGGGCAACCGGCACCTGGGCTACCACGTGAAGCTCAAGCGGCTGTTCGGCAACAGTGAACTGGTCGCCGGCGACCGGAAGTTCGTGGTGCTGAAAGCGGTCCGGCGAGGGTGATTCCCCGCCCCGACGACGATCCGCTCCAGTAGGCCTTGTCGCCGGCCACCGCAGCGGACCGCATGCGGGGCCTGTCGACCGGCGGGCGCAGCCGGATCACGGGAGGACGGGAATGAACCCGGGGGTAGTCGCCGGCCACCCCGTCTGTGACCGCAGCAGCCGACGGGCGGCAGGCGGTGTCGACGGCGAGGTGGTTCTCCGTGGTGCGGCCACCGCGGGAACGTCCCGGGCCGAGGGCGGCCAGCCGGCCCCGCGGCGGCGCCCCGGGCGCCGGGTTCTTCGCCTGTCGGGCCGGCCCGGATTCCCACACCCGCGTGGGCGACGTCGAGCGCTGGCGGCTTGCCCGTGTCGGCCGAGTACACCACGCTGAGCCCCGAGCACGAGGACCGCCGGCGAGCCGGATCGCGCACCGATGAGTTTCCCGCTCCGCGCCGGTCCGTACGCCGGACGCCCACGGACGGAAGGCTGCGCCATGCGGAAACTGATCTACGGCATGAACCTGACCCTGGACGGCTACATCGCCGCGGCCGGCGACGACATCGGCTGGAGCGGACCGCCGAGCCCCGAGCTGTTCCAGTGGTGGCTCGACCATGAGCAGGCGAGTGGCCTGTCGCTGTACGGGCGCAAGCTGTGGGAGGCGATGAGCTCCTACTGGCCGACCGGCGACCAGCGGCCCGACGCCACCGCGGCGGAGATCGAGTTCGCGCGGAACTGGCGGGACACGCCGAAGGTGGTGTTCTCGTCGACGATCGACAAGGTCGACTGGAACACCCGCCTGGTCACCGGCGACGCGATCGCCGAGATCACCCGGCTCAAGGCCGAGGACGGCGGGCAGATGACCATCGGCGGCGCAACGCTCGCCGGGGCGGCCCTGCGCGCCGGGCTGATCGACGAGTACGTGATCGCCACCCATCCGGTCCTGGTGGGCGGCGGCACGCCGTTCTTCACCGCAATGGACAGCTGGGTGAACCTGAACCTGGTGGAGACGCGGACGCTTCCCGGCGGCGTGGTGCTGACCAGGTACGAGACGAGGCGCTGAGCAGCAGCTCCCACGCCGGGACTGCCACGGGCATCAGCAGCGAACCCCTACGTCAGAGATCACCCAACCCGCAGGGGCCCTGGTCGCCTGCGTGGGCGAGTTCGATGTCGTGGTCGCCCGCGTCGGGGCCGCCGACGCCGACGTGATCGGCCCGGGGCGGGTAGCCGGCCGCGATGACCGTGTACGGACCGTCGTCCAGGTCGGTGAAGGCGTACGCCCCGTCGTCGCCGGTCGTGGCGGTCGCGACGACGTTGCCTGCGGCGTCCACCAGGGTCACCCGGGCGTCGCGCAGCGGAGCGCCCGCGCCGCGTACCGTGCCCCGCACCTGTGCGCCGGGCCGCAGCCCGAGGTCGACCCGGGTGACACCGGCGGCGCCGATCTCGACGGACCGTGCCAGCGGGCGGCGCCCCGGAGAGCTGACCGCGAGGACGACGGCCCCCGGCACCAGGTCGGTGACGGTGAACTCGCCCTTGCCGTCGGTCCGCGCGGTGGCCAGCACATCGCCGCGCACGTCCATGACGACGACCACCGCCTCCGCCACCGGCGCTCCGTCGGCCGTGGACCGCACCGCGCCGACCAGACCGCTGGCGCCGCTGAGCAGCACGTCGTGCGTGACGGACGTCGCCCCGACCACGACGGTCGCGGCCTGCGGCTGGTGGTCGTCGGCCGAGGCGATGAGCACGTAGGCGCCCTCCCCGGGCGTCTGGAGCTCGTAGGAACCGTCGAGAGCGGCGACCGCTCGGCCCACCTGCCGCCCGCCCAGCGAGATCAGCGTGACGGCGGCACCGCCCACCGGTACGCCCTCGACGCCCCGCACCCGCCCGCGCACCGCTCGGCCCCCGCCCGCCGCACCGCCGTCGGTCAGTCCGGGAACGGTGGCGACGAGCTCCGCGACGGCCCGTGCCAGCGGCGCCGCCACCGCCGCGCCCACCGCCGCCTCCCCGGCCGTGCCGACGCCCGGCTTCTCCGAGCGTGTTTCGATCGGAGTCGATCGGTTCAGGGCCGGTTCGATCGGTACCGGCTGGATCAGGGCCGGTTCGGTCGAGGTCTGCTCGCCGGGCGCCAGAGGGGCCCGCTCACCGGAGGGCGGCGTGGTCGGCGCTCCGGTGGCCGCGGTCCGCCGCCCCGGGAGGAACACCGCGACGGCCAGGGCGAGCACCGCCGCTCCGGCTCCCGCCGCCATGACCATCTCGAAGCCGTTCCCCGAGGACAGTGGGACACCATCGAAGTCGGTGGTCGTCCAGGCCAGGATCACGCCGGCCACGGCCACGAAGGCCGGCGCCGCCACGGCGACACCGGCCCGGGGCGCCGAGGCCCCCTCCTCGATCCGCACGGATCGGGTCTGCGCAGGGGACATGGGCCGGGCCTCCGTGGGGGGTGCGGTACTGCACGACTGCGCAGCATCCTAGGCCCGCTTGATTGACTCAAGCAACTAGAATGTTCGGTGTGCGGCATGTGAAGGTTCCGGGCAGGGAGACGCTGCCCGGAACCCCTTTCCCACCTGTTACAGCGCGCGCTCCAGGCTGTCCGCCACCAGCTTCACGAACCGGCCGGGCTCCTTCGGCCGCCCGCCCTCGGCGAGCACCGCCAGACCGTGCAGCAGCTCCGCGGTCTCGGCGAGGCCGGAGCGGTCCTCGCGCTCCTGGTAGGCCTTGTTCAGGCCCTTGACGAGCGCATGCCCGGGGTTGAGCTCGAGGATCCGCCGAGCCCTCGGCACCTCCTGCCCCATCGCCCGGTACATGTTCTCCAGCGCCGGGGTCAGGTCGTTCGCGTCGGAGACGATGCAGGCCGGCGAGACCGTGAGCCGGGACGACAGCCGCACGTCCTTGACGTCCTCGCCCAGGTGCTCGTTCATCCAGGCGAGCAGACCCGCGTACTCCTCGCTCTGCTTCTCGCGCTCGCCGTCGGCCTGCTCGCCGCTCTCCCCGTCGAGATCGACCTCGCCCTTGGCGACCGACCGCAGCGGCTTGCCGTCGAACTCGCCCACCACGTCGGCCCACACCTCGTCCACCGGGTCGGTGAGCAGCAGGACCTCCACGCCCTTGGCCCGGAACGCCTCCATGTGCGGGGAGTTCTCGATGCTCTGCCGGGACTCGCCGGTCAGGTAGTAGACGGCGTCCTGGCCGTCCTTCATCCGCTCGACGTAGGCCCGAAGAGTGGTGGGCTCGTCCTCGCTGTGCGTGGTCGCGAAGGAGGAGACCGCGAGAAGCGCGTCGCGGTTGTCGGGGTCGGACAGCAGCCCTTCCTTGAGGACGGCGCCGAACTCCCGCCAGAACGTGGCGTAGCGGTCGGGCGCCGCGGTCATCATGTCCTTGACCGTGGACACGATCTTCTTGGTGAGCCGGCGCTGCATCATCCGGATGTGCCGGTCCTGCTGGAGGATCTCGCGGGAGACGTTCAGCGAGAGGTCGGCGGCGTCGACCACGCCCTTGACGAAGCGCAGGTACGGCGGCAGCAGCGCCTCGCAGTCGTCCATGATGAAGACGCGCTTCACATACAGCTGCACACCGCGCTTGTAGCCCTGGTTGTACAGGTCGTGCGGGGCGTGCGAGGGCACGAACAGCAGCGCCTGGTACTCGAAGGTGCCCTCCGCCTGCAGCCGGACGGTCTCCAGCGGTTCGCGCCAGTCGTGGCTGATGTGCTTGTACAGCTCGTGGTACTCGTCGTCGGACACCTCGTCGCGCGAACGCGCCCACAGGGCCTTCATCGAGTTCAGGGTCTCGGGAGCGGGCGCGGCGTCGTCGCCCTCGCCCCGCTTCGGGATCATCCTGATCGGCCAGGTGATGAAGTCCGAGTAGCGCTTGACGATCTCCCGGACCGTCCACTCCGAGGTGTAGTCGTGCAGCTTGTCCTCGTCGTCCGCCGGCTTGAGGTGGAGGGTGACGGAGGTGCCCTGCGGTGCGTCGTCGACGCCCTCCAGGGTGTACGTCCCCTCGCCGCGCGACGACCAGCGGGTGCCCTGCGCCTCCCCGGCACGCCGGGTCACCAGGGTCATCTCGTCCGCCACCATGAAACCGGAGTAGAAACCGACGCCGAACTGCCCGATCAGCCCCTCGGCGCTGCCCGTGTCCTGCGCCTCGCGCAGTTCCCTGACGAACTGGGCCGTGCCCGAGTTGGCGATCGTGCCGATCAGTCGCCCGACCTCGTCGTACGACATCCCGATCCCGTTGTCCCGCACGGTGAGGGTACGGGCCTCGGGGTCGGTCTCGATCTCGATGTGCAGGTCGGAGACGTCGGCGTCGGGCGCATCCTCCCGCAGTGCGGCGAGGCGCAGCTTGTCCAGCGCGTCGGAGGCGTTGGAGACGAGTTCGCGCAGAAAGACGTCCTTGTTCGAGTAGACCGAGTGGATCATCAGCTGCAGCAGCTGACGGGCCTCTACCTGGAACTCAAACGTTTCGGTCGACATGGTTGGCGTGTTCCTCACAGGTTCCGAAAGAGTCTCCTGAACTGGCGGAAGCCACTTTAGGACACCTTCTCGGGCCGCGTGGGCCGGTGGCTCATGCTCTCCGCGAAACACGTGGCGGGTCGTCAGCGCATGAGCGCGGCGCGCAGGGTGAGGCCGTAGCCGACGCGGAGCCGGCGCAGTTCCCAGAGGGCGACCGCGGTGACCGACAGCGGGGCGCCCAGCAGCAGCAGGATCCGCACCGGGCCCGGAACTCCCTCGTACGCGCCGGTGAACACGTCGATCACCGCCATCTCCCACACGAGCACCAGCGCCAGCAGCGGCGGCACCGTCTCGTGGATGTCCGCGGTGCGGAACACGTGCACGAGGGACATCCCGACGCCGTAGACGACGAACGGCAGAACCCACACGATCATGAACAGCGCGACGACGACGGTGATGACCGTCGTTGCGGGACCGGTTGCGAAACGTCCGTCGAGGAGACCGGTCAGCACGGCCGCAGGGAACAGGGCGACTGCGGCGATGATCGCCACGATCGAGCCGAGCGGTCCGACCGCCCGGCGCAGCAGTTCGCGGCGGGCCGGCGGGCGCGCCGCGCCTATCAGCGCGCCGACGACCAGAGGGAGGGTCACCGCGAGGACGAGGACGTTGTTCCAGGCCTGATCCACCCGGTCGTCGGCGAGGTCCCCGACGGACGCGACGAGTTTGTAGGAGATCGTCACCCACACCACGGCGGCCAGTCCCACGGCGGTGCGGATCCGCTGCATGCGGGTGACCGCCGCGTCGTCGACCCGGCCGGGCCGTGACGGCCGGAACACCGTGCGGCCCACCGCGATGGGGCCGACGGCCCGCCACAGCCTGCGGAACACGCCCACGCGGGGCGCCCGTTGCGGGAGCGGCTGCGGCCCGTAGGGGCCGTAGGGAGGGTGGTACGGGTCGTGCGGCGGCTGCCCGCCCTGCTGGTTCCAGGCGTTCATGATGTCGGCCCCCGAGGCGCTGCGCTGATGACGGATGCGCGCGGAAGCCTAGCGACCGCATCGCCCCGGCACCGGGCCCTGCGTGGATCAGCGCGGAATCTCCTCCACCTGTGCGAAGCCTCCTGTCGCGTTCCAGTCCAGCCGGGTCAGCGTCTCGGTGGAGTTCCTGGTGAAGCGCAGGCGCCGCGCGTCGCCGTCGCCCTGCGCGGCGACCTTCGTCCAGCCGTCGAAGTCCTTGGTGAGCTTGGTGTCCCAACGTCCGAGATCGGCCGTGCCGACCGCGGCGATCGACTCGGTCGGCGGTTCGCCGTCGTAGCAGTAGTCCCCCCAGTCCGCGATGACGGCGACCGTGTCCCCGAACGCCTTGAGCGTGAGGCTGTGACAGCGGTCCGTCGCGGTCGCGTACACCAGGCGGGGCGTGCTCCAGGCGCCCGTCGCCGCCTCCCGGTGCCGTTCCACCAGTCCGCGTCCGGCCGCGTACGAGAAACCCACGCGCCGGCCGTCGGCCAGGCGGATCTCCCCGTCGAAGCGCGGGTCCGTGGACGGGGTCGGCGAGGCCTCGTCGGCGGACTTCGCCGGCGTCGCGGCCGCCCCGGTCCCCGCATCCCTGGCTCCCTCGTCGGTCGCCCCTGCGCCCGCCGTCCCGCCGCAGGCCGCCGCGAGGCCCGTCACCGTCACCGCCGCGGCCAGGGCCCGCAGCCGGTCTCCGCTCATACGCATCCCTCCATGGTGCCCTCTGCGCCACGCGCGACGACGACGCGCGACACGGCCGACCGCTTCCGCGCAACGCAGCGCCCCTCCCCGGCTCCGGACTCCGTCCGGCAGACTCCCCCGCATGGAGACTGCCGAATTCATCGAGATCCTCGACCGCGAGGGCCGGGCCCTCGCCGACGCCGCGGCGGAGGCGGGCCCCCACGCCAAGGTCGTGACCTGCCCGGGCTGGCAGGTGCGGGACCTGCTGCGGCACACGGGCGCGGTGCACCGCTGGGCCGCGTCGTTCGTCGCCGAGGGCCACACCGGGTTCCGTCCCGTCGAGGAGCCGCCGGAGCTGGACGACGAGGCCCTGCTGGACTGGTTCCGGGCCGGACACGGGCGGCTCGTCGACACCCTGTCCACCGCGTCGCCGGATGTGCGGTGCTGGCACTTCCTGCCCGGGTCGACACCGCTCGCGTTCTGGGCCAGACGGCAGGCGCACGAGACGGCCGTGCACCGCGTGGACGCCGAGTCGGCCCGCGGCCGCGAACTCGGGGAGACAGCTCGGGAGTTCACCGCCGAGTTCGCCGCGGACGGCGTCGACGAGTTGCTGCGCGGTTTCCACGCGCGGGACAGGAGCAGAGTGCGCAGCGAGGAGCCCCGGACGCTGCGGGTGCGGGCGACGGACATGGCCGACGCGGTGTGGTCGGTACGCGTGTCGTCGGAGCCGCCGGTGACCCGGCGCGGCGCGGACGGGCCCGCCGACTGCGAGGTGTCCGGGCCCGCTGCCCTGCTCTACCTCTCACTGTGGAACCGGCTGCCGCTGCCCGCCGTGACCGGTGACGCCGCGCTCGCGACGCTGTGGCGGGAGGAGTCCGCGGTGGGCTGAGCGGCGGTCCCGGTCCGGCCACCGGGCGCCCGTCAGTCCGTCAGTCCGTCAGTCCGTCAGTCCGTCAGTCCGTCAGCATTCTGGTCAACACCGCGCGCTGCAACGGCCGTACGTCGCCATGCAGCCCGCGTCCCTTTCCGGTGAGCGCCACGCGGACGCCTCTGCGGTCCTCCGCGCACAGGCCTCGTTCGACGAGACCGTCCTTCTCCAGACGGGCGATGAGCCGCGACAGCGCGCTCTGGCTGAGATGGACCCGCTCGGCGATCTCCTGGACGCGGAAGCCGCACGAGACGTCTTGCGCGGGCGACTCGGCGAGGACGTCGAGCACCTCGAAATCGCTGGCGCACAGGCCGTGCCGGTGCAGTGCCCGGTCGAGTTCGCACTGGGTGCGGGCGTGCAGGGCCAGCATGTCCCGCCACTGCTCCACGAGCGCCTGCTCGGCCTCGGCCCCGCCCTTCTCCACCGCCATGGGGCGCACCGTAGCAGAGCACGGAATCTGTTGCATCTGAATTAAATGCGTTTGCATCCAATGCATGCGCATGTAGTCTCCTGGGCATGACCTCTCCGCTCCCCTCCCCCGCGGTCACCCTCCCCGAGGGCCGCTGGACCTCCCGGCTCTGGGGCACGCTCCTGGTGCTGTGCGCCGCGATGTTCCTGGACGCACTCGACGTGTCCATGGTCGGCGTCGCCCTGCCTTCCATCGGATCCGACCTCGGACTCTCCACCTCCACGCTGCAGTGGATCGTCAGCGGCTACATCCTGGGATACGGCGGACTGCTCCTCCTCGGCGGCCGCACGGCCGACCTGCTGGGCCGCCGCCAGGTGTTCCTGGTCGCGCTCGGCGTCTTCGCCCTGGCCTCGCTCCTCGGCGGGCTCGTCGACTCCGGTCCGCTGCTGATCGCCAGCCGGTTCGTCAAGGGCCTCAGCGCCGCCTTCACCGCCCCGGCCGGCCTGTCGATCATCACCACGACGTTCCCTGAGGGCCCGCTGCGCAACCGCGCGCTCTCCATCTACACCACCTGCGCCGCGACCGGCTTCTCGATGGGTCTTGTCCTCTCCGGCCTGCTCACCGAGGCCAGTTGGCGCCTGACCATGCTGCTCCCCGCCCCGATCGCGCTGGTCGCGCTGGCGGCCGGCCTGAAGCTCCTGCCGCGCAGCGAACGGGAGAAGAACCACAACGGCTACGACGTCCCGGGCGCGGTCCTCGGCACCGCGTCGATGCTGCTGCTGGTCTTCACCGTGGTGCAGGCCCCCGAGGCCGGCTGGACGTCCGCCCGGACACTGCTGTCCTTCCTGGCCGTGGCCGTCATGCTGACCATCTTCGTCCGCGTCGAGCGGCGCTCCGCCGGCCCGCTGGTCCGGCTCGGCGTGCTGCGCTCGGGCAGTCAGATCCGCGCCCAGCTCGGGGCGATGGCCTTCTTCGGCTCGTACGTCGGCTTCCAGTTCCTGGCCACCCTCTACATGCAGACGCTGCTCGGCTGGTCGGCGCTGCACACGGCGCTCGCCTTCCTGCCGGCCGGCGCGCTGGTGGCGGTGTCCTCGACCAAGATGGGCTCCATCGTGGACCGGTTCGGCACCCCACGGCTGATCGCGGCGGGCTTCGCCCTCATGGTCGCCGGGTACGCGCTCTTCCTCCGCGTCGATCTCGACCCGGTCTACGCCGCCGTCATCCTGCCGTCGATGCTGCTGATCGGGGCGGCCTGCGCGCTGGTCTTCCCCTCGCTCAACATCCAGGCCACCAACGGCGTGGCGGACCACGAGCAGGGCATGGTCTCGGGCCTGCTCAACACCTCGGTGCAGGTGGGCGGCGCGATCTTCCTCGCCGTCGTGACGGCCGTGGTGACCGCGGGCGCCCCCGCCGACCCCACCCCGCAGGCCGTCCTCGACAGCTACCGCCCCGGACTGACCGTGGTGACGATCGTCGCCGCCGCAGGTCTGCTCATCACCCTCCCCGGCCTGCGCACCCGGCGCGCGCGGAGCTTTGCCGTCGTCGCCGGGTCCGCCGCCGCAAAGGCGGCGTTCGAGGCGGAGGCGGAGCCGGTGGGGGTCCGCGACTGACCCGGCGCCCGGAGCGCCGTCCGCACCGGACGCCCGGCGGGGCCGATTGCCCCGCCGGGC
>NZ_JBMNDR010000051.1:15755-50312 GCF_052543235.1 Streptomyces sp. SAS_272
GCGTCCGGCTGTGACACTCACCCCATGGACGGTCACGGGGGACGGCGCACACAGACCGAGCGGGATGCGATCACCGTCGAGATCGGGTACGCGCTCGTCAGCGCCGCGTTCGCGGCGGCGGTGGTCTTCGGCGCGGTCGCGGGCCCGGCGCTGCTGTTCGACCTGCCCAAACTGGCGGAGACCTGGCTGGTGCGGGCGGCCCTGGTGCTCGCTCCGGTGCTGTTCGCGGCCCGGGTGATCTCCGTGCTGGTCCGCTTCCGGCCGGGCGCTCAGCCCAGCCAGCCCGGTCGGACCAGCCCCGACTCGTAGGCGAGGACGACCAGTTGGGCTCTGTCCCGGACGCCCAGCTTCACCATCGTGCGACTGACGTGCGTCTTGGCGGTGAGCGGGCTGACGACCAGCCGGCGGGCGATCTCCTCGTTGGACAGACCGATGCCCACGAGCGCCATCACCTCCCGCTCCCGCTCGGTGAGCCGGGCCAGCGCGTCGTCCGAGGCGGGCTCCTTGGAGCGGGCGGCGAACTCGGCGATGAGGCGGCGCGTCACTCCTGGCGAGAGCAGCGCGTCTCCGGCGACCACCGCCCGCACGGCCCGCAGCAGTTCGTCCGGCTCGGTGTCCTTGACCAGAAAGCCGGAAGCACCCGAGCGGATCGCCTCGAACACGTACTCGTCGAGTTCGAAGGTGGTGAGCATGACCACCCTGACCTGGGCGAGGGTCTCGTCGTCGGTGATCCGGCGGGTGGCGGCCAGGCCGTCCAGGAGGGGCATTCTGATGTCCATCAGGACGACGTCGGGCCGCAGTTGACGCACGGCGCGCACGGCCTCCTGCCCGTCCGCGGCCTCCCCGGCCACCTCGATGTCGGGCTGCGCGTCGAGCAACGCCCGGAATCCCGCCCGGACCAGCGACTGGTCGTCGGCGAGCAGTACGCGGATCACCGGTCCTCCCTCGCTCCCTGGTCCTTCCCGGACGTCGTGGGCAGCACGGCCAGCACCCGGAAACCTCCCTCGGGCCGCGGCCCCGCCTCGATCGTGCCACCCAGCGCCGCGGCCCGCTCCCGCATTCCGGCGAGACCGTTGCCGCTGCCGCCCGCGTCGGCGCCGGTCGCCGGGCCGTCGTCGTCGATCCGCAGCCGTAGCGTCGTGCCGCTCGCGTCGAGCCGCACGCGCGCGTGACGCGAGCCGGAGTGGCGTACGACGTTGGTCAGGGCCTCCTGGACGATGCGGAAGGCCGCGAGGTCCGTGTGCGGCGACAGTCGCGGCGGCCGTCCGCTCACGTCGACCGCGAGGCCGGCGCGCGCCGCCTGTTCCACCAGTTCGGGCAGCCGGTCCAGGCCGGGCGCGGGGGCTCGCGGCGCGTCACCCGGCGCGCGGAGGGTGTCCAGCACCTGGCGCACCTCCCCCAGCGCCTCCTTGCTGGCGGACTTGATGGCGCCGAGCGCGGTGCGCGCCTGCTCGGGGTCGGAGTCCAGGAGCGCCAGGCCCACGCCTGCCTGCACGTTGATCACCGAGAGGCTGTGCGCGAGGACGTCGTGCAGTTCACGCGCGATGCGCAGCCGCTCCTCCCCGGCGCGCCGCCGAGCCGCCTGGGCGCGTTCGGCACGGTCACGGGCCCACTGCTCGCGCCGGCTCCGGACCAGCTCCGCGAGCGCCACGACGGCCAGGGCCCATCCGGCGACGACGAGCTCCTGCCCGAAGGGCGCCGGATCGTCGCCGGCGGGCGGCAGCCACCGGTACCACCAGTGCGAGACCAGCAGATGCACGGCCCACAGCAGGCCCAGGGCCGTCCAGGCGGCCCGGCGGTGTCCGCGGACGACGGCGGCGAAGCAGGCCACCGCCACGGTCAGGAACACCGGACCGTAGGGGTAGCCCGCGCCGAGATAGAGCGCGGCGACCACCGCGGTGCCGAACACCACGACGACGGGGTGCCTCAGGCGCCACAGCAGGAGGCCCGAGGCGACCACCAGCAGCACGCGCGCGAAGACGTCGAGGGAGGCCCGCTCGCCTTCCTGTGCGTGGGCCGCGAAGGTCGAGCCCGCGAGCACGACCACGGTGATCAGCGCAGTCGAAGGCCACGGCAGGCGGACACGGCCGGACTCCGTGTCGTCCCGGCCGTCCGGCCGTCCCGCCCAGCGACCCTTCCAACGTCCCCTGCAGCGGCGCAGCCACGGTGACGGCACGCGCGAGCGCCCGCCCTGCCGCTGCGGGCCGGCGCGCCCGTTCACCTGCTCTCCGTCCATGCCCGCCACGCTAGACGCGGCCGCGCTCGCCCGACGTCCGCCGGGCGAGGTGACCGGCCGTACTCCCCCGGAAGTACGGCCGGGCGACGGATGGCGCCGGGAGGCGAGGAGCGGCGGCGGGAGCGAGGGCCCGGCGGGCGGCACACGCACCGCGGCGAGTCGGACGGCGCCGAAGCGCCCGGGCGTCCGCGGAACAGGCCGGGTCGTCGAGGCCACCGAAGTCACCGGAGTCGGACGGGGCGGCCCGGTCGGCGGGGTGCGTCTTAGCGCAGGCCCACCTCGCGGGCCAGGCGGGTCACCGCGTACCGGAAGAAGGGCTCGCGTTCCTCCACGACTCGGTGGAACTGCCCGAAGAGCTCGAATCCGACCAGCCCGTACAGCTGGGCCCAGGCCGCGACGAGTGCGGTGACCGCCCCCGGGGGGAGGTCGGGCGCGAGATCCGTCGCCATCCGCACCGCCTCGGGGACCAGGTCGTCCGTCAGGAGCGGTACGTCCAGCCGGTCCTCGCGGCGCGCGTCGCGCACGATGCCGATGAGGAGGCTGCCGACCCGGGCGGCGGCGGGGACGGTGCTCTGCGGGGCGCTGTAGCCGGGCACCGGCGAGCCGTAGATCAGCGCGTACTCGTGCGGATGCGCCAGCGCCCAGGCGCGCACCGCCTCGCCGACCGCGACCCAGCGCTCCAGGGGCTCGGCGCCCGCGACGGCCGTGTGGGCGACCTCCGCGCTCTCGCCGAGGGAGTCGTAGGCGTCGATGATGAGCGCGGTGAGCAGATCGTCGCGGCTCGGGAAGTACCGGTAGAGCGCCGAGGAGACCATGCCGAGTTCACGGGCCACAGCGCGCAGCGAGAGCTTGGCCGCGCCCTCGGACGCCAGCTGTCTGCGGGCCTCCTCCTTGATGGCGGCCGCGACTTCGATCCTGGCCCGGGCCCGTGCGCCTCGAACGGTGTTGCTGCTCATGCCTGCAGTGTCCCACGGAACCGGATCGATGCACACAATCGTGAGCGGTGCACAGAAAAGAGAGCACTGCTCTTGCCATGGCGCACCGCCCTCGGGCACACTCGTCTCGAGCGAGAGCAGTGCTCACACTTTCCGCCTCAGGAGGCAGCAGCCATGTCGACCCACGTGCAGAAGCCCGGCTGGTTCACCGTCAACGTCTTCAACCGTGCGGTGGCCTTTCTGACCCGTCGCGGTCTCAGCGTGTGGGGGTCCAGGGTGCTGGCGGTCCGCGGCCGCAAGAGCGGCGCCTGGCGGACCACACCGGTGAACCTGCTGACCGTGGACGGACAGCAATACCTCGTCGCCCCGCGCGGCCACGTCCAGTGGACGCACAACATGCGCGCGGCGGGCGGCGGCGAGCTCCACCTCGGCAGAGCCGTGGAGGAGTTCACGGCCGCCGAGGTCGCCGACGACGACAAGTCACCGCTGCTGCGCGCCTACCTCAAGCGCTGGAAGGCGGAGGTCGGCGTCTTCTTCAACGGGGTGGGCCCGGATTCCTCCGAGGCCGAACTGCGCCGCATCGCCCCCGACCACCCGGTGTTCCGGATCACCGTCACCGGCCGGCGCTGAAGGGGAGCGTTCAGGAACCGCTCTCCTCGGCCACGGGCGCCGGCTCCGCCGTGGCCGCGATCCGCCGGTCCATCGCGGTCAGCGCCCGCTGGGCCATCGAGTGCGAACGGACGAGTTCACCGAGCGTGGTCCGGCCACGCGTGATGTCGGTGAACGCCCGCCAGGCCGGACGGAAACCGGTGAGCGCCGCGTGGAAGAGCCCGGGACGGCGCTCGAACGCGGCGAGCATCCGCTTGCCGACGCTCATCTCGACACCGAGACCCGCCTTGACCGCGAAGGCGTAGTTCAGCGCCTGGCGGCGGGCATCGACCGCGTCGTGCGCCTCGGCGATCCGGACGGCCCACTCGCCCGCGAGCCGGCCGGAGCGCAGGGCGAAGGAGATGCCCTCGCGCGTCCACGGCTCGAGCAGCCCCGCCGCGTCCCCGCAGACCAGCACCCGCCCGCGCGAGAGCGGTGAGTCGTCCGCCCGGCAGCGGGTCAGATGCCCGGAGGAGATGCTCGGCTCGAACCCGGCGAGGCCGAGGCGCCCCACGAAGTCCTCCAGGTAGCGCTTGGTGGCCGCGCCCTCGCCGCGCGCCGAGATCACGCCGACGGTCAGCGTGTCGCCCTTGGGGAACACCCAGCCGTAGCTGCCCGGCATGGGGCCCCAGTCGATGAGGACCCGGCCCTTCCAGTCCTCGGCGACCGTGTCCGGCACCGGGATCTCCGCCTCCAGGCCGAGGTCCACCTGGTCGAGCTTGACCCCGACGTGTGCCCCTATCCGGCTCGCACTGCCGTCCGCCCCGACCACCGCGCGCGCCAGCAGCGTCTCGCCGCCCTGCAGGACGACGGCGACCGAGCGCCGGTCCGGCACCGCCGAGCCGTGCTGCTCCACGCGCTGCACGGTCACGCCGGTACGCAGCTCGGCGCCCGCCTTCTGGGCGTGTTCGACCAGCTGCTGGTCGAACTCGGGCCGGTTGATCAGCCCGAACAGCATCTGCCGGGACCGGCGCGTCCGGGTGAAGCGTCCGTTGTTCGAGAACGTCACCGCGTGCACGCGGTCGCGGAAGGGCAACTCGAACCCGGGCGGCAGCGCGTCCCGGGAGGGGCCGATGATGCCGCCGCCGCACGTCTTGTAGCGGGGCAGTTCCGCCTTCTCCAGCAACAGCACGCGCCGTCCCGTGACCGCGGCCGCGTAGGCGGCCGAGGCCCCCGCGGGTCCCGCGCCCACGACTACGACGTCCCACACCTGCCGGGCGTCGTCCGCCGAAGAGTTCTCGTCGTCCGCCGAAGAGTTCTGGCTGCTCACGATGGTCTACTGCTCCCGATCAAGCCGCTTGCCGCACCTGTCTCCCCGCATCCTACGGCGGAGATCGTCACGGTCCGATGACGGTCCGCTGTGGCAGGATCGGCGGCGTGCGCGCCCCTACCCGGCAGACGCGTACGCTCGCACGGTCCCTCGAACGGACCAGTGCCACCCTGTACAACGTCGCACCCACAAGGAGCGTGCCCATGTCGTCGAATCCGGTCGCCGAAACCGTCGCCTCGCTGATGCCCAGGGCGCGGGCGGAGCTCACCGAACTGGTGTCCTTCGCGTCGGTGGCGGACTTCGACCAGTTCCCGCGGAGCGAGAGCGAGGCCGCCGTCGCCTGGATCTCGGCGGCCCTGCGGGCGGAGGGCTTCGAGGACGTGGCCGTCCTCGACACTCCCGACGGCACCCAGTCGGTCTACGGCTGCCTGCCCGGCCCGGCCGGCGCCAGGACCGTTCTGCTCTACGCCCACTACGACGTGCAGCCGCCGCTGGACGAGGCCGCCTGGACCAGCCCGCCCTTCGAGCTGACCGAGCGGGACGGCCGCTGGTACGGCCGAGGCAGCGCCGACTGCAAGGGCGGCGTGATCATGCACCTGCTCGCACTGCGCGCCCTGAAGGCGAACGGCGGCGTGCCGGTCACCGTCAAGGTGATCGTCGAGGGCTCCGAGGAGCAGGGCACCGGCGGCCTGGAGCGGTACGCGGAGGAGCACCCCGACCTGCTGACGGCCGACGCGATCGTGATCGGCGACGCGGGCAACTTCCGCGTCGGCCTGCCGACGGTCACGTCCACCCTGCGCGGCATGACCATGCTGCGGGTGCGGGTCGACACCCTCGAGGGCAATCTGCACTCCGGCCAGTTCGGCGGCGCGGCCCCCGACGCGCTGGGCGCGCTGATCCGCGTCCTGGACTCGTTGCGCGCCGAGGACGGCTCGACCACGGTCGACGGCCTCACCGACGACTCGCGGTGGGAAGGCCTGCAGTACGACGAGGCGCAGTTCCGCCAGGACGCCAAGGTGCTGGACGGCGTCGACCTGATCGGTTCCGGCACGGTCGCCGACCGCATCTGGGCCCGTCCCGCCGTGACGGTCCTCGGCATCGACTGCCCGCCGGTCGTCGGGGCCACCCCGTCCGTACAGGCGAGCGCCCGCGCGCTGATCAGCCTGCGCGTGCCGCCGGGCGTGGACGCCGCCGAGGCCACGAAGCTGCTCCAGGCCCACCTGGAGGCGCACACCCCGTGGGGCGCGCGGGTGAGCACCGAGCAGATCGGCCAGGGCCAGGCGTTCAGCGCCGACACCACCAGCCCGGCGTACGCGGCGATGGCCGAGGCGATGACCGTCGCCTACCCGGGCCAGGAGATGCAGTACGCGGGCCAGGGCGGCTCCATTCCCCTGTGCAACACCCTCGCGGGTCTCTATCCGCGGGCGGAGATCCTGCTCATCGGTCTGAGCGAGCCCGAGGCGCAGATCCACGCGGTCGACGAGAGCGTGTCCCCGCAGGAGCTGGAGCGGCTGTCGGTGGCGGAGGCCCTGTTCCTGCGCCAATACGCGGCGGGCTGAGCCGCGCCGGGACGCACACCCACGGGGACGCGAGAGGCGCGCGCGATCTGTCTTGCGCAAACCCGCGCAACGGCAGGCCGGCCGGGCGGACGGTTGCGGGTCGGCGCCCAAGGGCTACGGCCCGTAGGGCATCACGCCGGGACGCCCCACCCACCTCGAGCAGAGAGCTGGCGGGAAGGTCGTTGCGGGCGGAGGGCTTGAAGGCCCCTCCGGACGGAGAGCCCAAAGACCGTTCCGGAGGGAGAGCCTGAAGGTCGTTCCGGACGGGGAACCGGGAGACCGTTCCGGACGGGGAACCGGGAGACCGTTCCGGGCGTAGGGCGTGCGGCGCTTCGTTGCCCGACCGCCGCGCTCACCCCTGAGGGACACCGGCTTCGAGGTAGAGCGCGGCCCCGCGCTCACGGGCCCGCAGCGCCCAGCGCAGCCGCTCGTAGCGGACCGGCGGCAGCAGGTCGGCCGCCTCCTCCTCCGTCACGAAGCGCCAGGCCCGCAGCTCGGGGCCGGGCAGCAACAGCCCTTCGACCGCGGCGGCGTCGAGCCGGCCGCCGTCGAAGAGGAGGCGCAGGCCGCCGTAGCGGGGCGGCGCGGGCCGCTCCCAGTCGACGACGAGGAGCCGGGGCACGTCCGTCAGGCGGAGCCCGGTCTCCTCCTCGACCTCGCGGATGCCCGCGCGCGCGGGCGCCTCGCCGGGTTCCACCACGCCGCCGGGGAACTCCCAGCCGGGCTTGTAGGTCGGGTCGACGAGCAGCACCCGGTCCTGATCGTCGAAGAGGAGGACCCCGGCGGCCAGCGTCTCGGCGGTGGGCTCGGGGGTCTGCACGATGTCGCACGCGGACGCCGCGCCGCTGCCGACGGCCTCGGCGATCCGGACGGCGGTCTCGTGCGGGGTGAGAGCGCCGTTGTCCACGAGGTGGGCGTCGGCGGTGAGCCAGGAGGCGAGGGCGGCTCGGTAGGGCTCGATGTGGTCGTACGACCACTGCCGGACCCGTATCTCGCCGTCGGGGAGGTCCACCGGGATCTCCCGGCCGGCTATGCGCTCGCGCAGGATCGTTTCCGCCGGAGCGAGGAGCACATGTCGGACGGCGATGCGGCGGGCCGCGAGACCGCCGAAGATCTCGTCGCGGTACTCCTGCCGCAGCAACGTCATGGGGACGACGAGGGTGCCGCCCAGGTCGGCGAGGAGCGCGGCCGCCGTGTCGATCACGAGTCGTCGCCAGACCGGCAGGTCCTGACAGTCGCCGACCTCGGCGAGGCGCTTGGGCGGCAGCAGGTGCGGGAGCGCCGCGCCGACGACCTCAGGGTCGAAGAGCGTGCTGTTCGGGATCAGGTCGATCAGTTCCCGTGCGGTGGTCGTCTTTCCCGCACCGAACGCGCCGTTGATCCAGACGACGGTCACGGTTCCCCCTCTTCTGTTGGCCCCCTGTGGCTTGCCCGCTCCACCCTGCCACGGAAACCAGTTCGCGTTGAGAGCGCGCGAACGCGCCGACGCCGGCGCCCCTCGCGGTGGGGCGCCGGCGTCGTGGCCTCGGGGGCGGTCCGTCAGTCGGCCTGGCCGAGGGCGTTGTCGTCCACGGCGAAGCTGTCGCTGGAGACGGTGTGGTCGAGCGTGCTGAGCGTGTCTCCGACGTTCAGTCCGTCGAGGTCGTCGGCGGCCAGGCCGTGCGAAGGGCTGATCGCCGCGACGACGAAGCCGGTGGCGAGGGAGGCGATGGCGAGCATGCTGCGCTTCTTCATGCGCGGATCAACTGCGCGAGCGGGCCCGGAGTCACGCCCGGTCCGGCAATCCGTTCGCGCGACCCACCGGCCGGCGGCGAGAATGCCGTGGTCGCCGACATCACCGAGGAGTCATGTCATGAGTGGTCCGCCCCACGCCCACGCCAGCCTGGACGGGCTCGTGACGGGAGACGCGTTCGGCGACGCCTGGTTCACCCGCTCCGACGAGCCCGCGGAGGAGTTGTGGGCGGCTCGCGAGCCGCGTCCCGCACCCTGGCTGTGGACGGACGACTCGGCGATGGCCTTCGTGCTGTTCGCCCACCTGACGGCCCATGGAGAGGTCCGGCCGGCCGACCTGGCGAGCGGGTTCGCCGCCGAGTACGGCCGTGACCCGGGCCGTAAGTACGGACCGTCCATGCACGGTGTGCTGCGGCGCGTCGCCGAGGGCGAGGACTGGCGCGCGGTGACCACCGGCCAGTTCGGCGGGCAGGGTTCGCACGGCAACGGCGCCGCCATGCGGGTGGCCCCGCTCGGCGCCTGGTTCCGGGACGACCCGGGCACGGCCCGCGAGCAGGCCCGGCTGTCCGCGATCGCGACCCACGCCCATCCGGAGGCGGTGGCCGGCGCGGTGGCCGTGGCGGTCGCCGCCGCGCTCGCCGCCGGCCTCGAGGGTCGGGACGTTCCGCCGCGCGCCGAGTTCCTGCGGGAGGTGGCCGGTCATCTGACGGTCGGCGACGTCCGCTCCGGGCTGCTGGTGGCCGCCGGCCTGCCCGGGCACACCTCGGTGCGCCACGCGGCGTCCGTGCTGGGTTCGGGGCGGCTGATCTCCGCTCCGGACACCGTGCCGTTCGCTCTCTGGTGCGCCGCGGGCCATCTGGACGACCTGCCCGAGGCCCTGTGGGAGACGGTGGGCGGATGGGGTGACCGCGACACCACCTGCGCCATCGTGGGAGGAGTCGTCGCGGCCCGCGTCGGCACCGCCGGCGTGCCGGCCGCCTGGCGTGCGGCGCGCGAGGACATCCCCGCCCGGAGCGGCTGGGACCCGCTCGTCGCGGCAGAGGTGGGCGTGGGCTGAGGCCCGCCCCGCCGGGGGGACCGGCGAACCGCGGCAGAAGGACGGCAGGGGCCCCGTGCCAACGGCACGGACCCACACCACCGGCACCGGCACCGGCACCGGCACCGGCACCGGCACCAGCGGTAGTGCCGGCAGACGCAGGGACCGTGCGCCGGAACGTTCCTTCTTCGTGCCGTCAGACCGCCGCCGCCGTAGTGCCGGCCCCCGCTCCGGTCGCCGCCAGGGCGGCCGCCGCCGCTCCCACCAGTCCCGCGTCGGTGCCCATCTGCGCGGGCGTCACCGTCAGCCGCCGGACGAAGGAGAGGGTGGCGTACGCACGCAGGGCCCGGCGCAACGGGGCGAAGAGCACCTCCCCCGCCTTGCCGACGCCGCCGCCGATCACCGCGATGTCGATCTCGACGAGGGTCGCGGTGGCCGCGATGCCGGCGGCCAGGGCCTGGGCGGCCCGTTCGAAGGAGGCCACGGCGACCGGATCGCCCGCGCGGGCGGCGGCGGCCACCGAGGCCGCGGAGACGTCGCCGTCGGGGCCGGGCAGCCAGCCGTTCTCCAGCGCGCGTCGGGCGATGTTGGGGCCGCTGGCGATGCGTTCCACACAGCCGCGCGCTCCGCACGGGCACGCGTCGCCGTCGAGTTCGACGCTGATGTGGCCGATGTGTCCCGCGTTGCCGGTGGGCCCCGGGTGCAGTCGGCCGCCGAGGACCAGGCCGCCGCCGACGCCGGTGGAGACCACCATGCACAGCGCGTTGTCGTGGCCGCGCGCGGCGCCCTGCCAGTGCTCCGCCGCCGTGATCGCGACACCGTCGCCGATCAGCTCGACCGGCAGCCCTCCGGTCGCCGCCCGGACCCGCTCGACCAGCGGGTAGTCCCGCCAGCCCGGCACGTTCACCGGGCTGACCGTGCCCGCGGAGGCGTCGACCGGACCGGCGCTGCCGATGCCCACCCCGTGGACGCGCTCCCACCGGGGGGACGCGGTCAGCTCACCCAGCACCTGCTCGACGGCCCGCATCACGGTGTCGCCGTTCTCCTGCGCCGGCGTGGGGCGCTGGGAGCGGGCCAGGATCGTTCCGTCGCCGTCCACCAGCGCTCCGGCGATCTTGGTGCCGCCGATGTCCAGCGCGGCCACGAGGTCGGTCTGCATCAGTCTGGGTTCTCCCCGTCACCATGGAAAAGAGCTGCCGGTCCAGCGGTTTGGGGGACGCGGGCCGGAGTTTGCGACGGACAGTGTCCCCCGCAGCTGACAACGTTGTCCAGGCTCTATGCTCGACGCCACATCCTCATACAAACCCAGGGGCCACGCACCCCCGTGCGCAACATTCTGTGGAATGTGTGCGTGACCGCCCCCGTGGACGACAGGACAGGACACAGCATCGTGCCCGAAACGCAGCGCCGGCCCGAGAATCGTTACGGCAACCGTCCCACCATGAAGGACGTGGCAGCTCGGGCCGGGGTCGGCCTCAAGACCGTGTCGCGCGTGGTGAACGACGAGCCGGGAGTCACGCCCGAGACGGAACGGCGTGTCCGAGAGGCCATCGACGCGCTCGGCTTCCGGCGCAACGACAGCGCGCGGGTGCTGCGCAAGGGCCGCACGGCCAGTATCGGGCTGGTCCTGGAGGACCTCGCCGACCCGTTCTACGGACAGCTCAGCCGCGCGGTGGAGGAGGTGGCCCGGGCGCACGGGGCGCTGCTCATCAACGGCTCCAGCGCCGAGGACCCGGACCGCGAGCAGGAACTGGCGCTCGCACTGTGTGCGCGGCGGGTGGACGGACTGGTGGTCATCCCGGCCGGGAGCGACCACCGCTACCTGGAGCCCGAGATCAAGGCCGGGGTGGCCACGGTGTTCGTCGACCGGCCCGCCGGGCAGATCGACGCCGACTGCGTCCTGTCGGACAACTTCGGCGGAGCCCGGGAGGGCGTCGCCCATCTGCTGGCGCACGGACACCGCCGGATCGGCTTCATCGGCGACATGCCGCGCATCCACACCGCCGCCGAGCGTCTGCGCGGCTACCGCGCCGCGATGGAGGACGCCGGGATACCGGTCGAGGACGCCTGGATGTCCCTGGGGGCGACCGATCCGGCGCGGGTGCGGCGGGCGGCCGAGGGGATGCTGGCCGGGCCCGCGCCGGTGACGGCGATCTTCTCGGGCAACAACCGGGTGACGGTCACCGTGATCCGCGTGCTCGCCGAACAGCCCCGCAGAACCGCGCTGGTGGCCTTCGACGACCTGGAGCTCGCCGACCTGCTGCAGCCCGGTGTCACCGTGGTCGCCCAGGACGCGGCCACGCTCGGCCGTACCGCCGCGGAACGCCTGTTCCGGCAGCTGGACGGCACCCTGCTCGTGCCCGAGCGGATCGAACTGCCCACCCGGCTCGTCACGCGCGGCTCGGGCGAGCTGCCGCCGGCGGACTGAGGCGATCGTGGACGCCCGCGGCGCGCGCCGCACCCTGGAGGCGCTGGGGCTGGCCGAGGCGCCGCGCGACCGCCCCCTGAGCTATCCGGGGGTGTGGCCGGCCGGGTCCGGCCTGCTCGACGGCGACGAGTGGCTGCCGCTGGACCGGCTGACGCATCCGGGCCGGACCCCGGTGGTGGCCGTCGGCTCCAATGCCAGCCCCGCCCAACTGCGGCACAAGCTGGCCGCGTTCGACGTCTCCGCGGCCGTCCCGATGACGAGGGCGCGGGTCACGGGCGTGGAGGTGGGGGTGTCGGCGCACATCAGCCGGGCCGGATACGTGTCGGCGTCTCCCGTCCACGCCCCCGCCGTCACCCGGGAGCTGTTCGTCATCTGGCTGGACGCGGGGCAGCTCGACGTCCTCGACGCCACCGAGCCGAACTACGACCGGGTCCTGCTGCCGGCGCCCGGGTTCCGGGTCGAGCTGGAGGACGGCGAGGCGCTCCTCGACGCGTTCGCCTACGTGAATCATCATGGAGTGCTGCACGATGGCTCCGGCGTGCCGCGCAGCCATCCCGGACAACGCGCCCTGATCACCGAACTCCTGGCAGAGTCAGCGGAGTTGCGGCGGCTTTTCGGCACCACGCCGGAGGAGTTCTGTGCCCGGGCCCGGGCCGACGCACGGCGTTGCGAGCAGGGCACGCGCCTGTTCGCACGGGAGAAGAGAGTGACCGCGTCCGGCCTGGAACATCTGCGCGTCCGTTAGGGTGATCGAACGGCGTCGCGTGTCGGTCACCGGCCGGGTGAGGCATGGAGGCGTCCGTGAGTTTGCCTTACGGAGGCATTCACACATGTCAGTCGAGTTGAACCACACCATCGTCCATTCCCGTGACAACCGGGAGTCCGCCGAGTTCCTGGCCCACATCCTGGGACTCGAAGTCGGGGCCGAGTGGGGCCCGTTCGTCCCGGTGGCCACCAGCAACGGGGTCACCCTGGACTTCGCCGCGATCCCGGCGGAGTCGATCGTCATGCAGCACTACGCGTTCCTCGTCTCCGACGAGGAGTTCGACGCCGCCTTCGCCCGGATCGAGCGGGCCGGGATCGCGTACTTCGCCGATCCGCACGGCAGACAGCCCGGTGAGATCAACCGTCACCACGGCGGCCGGGGCGTGTACTTCATGGATCCCGCGGGGCACGGGATGGAGATCATCACGACCCCGTACACCTTTCCCGCGCAGTAGCCGCGTTTGAGGCGGGCGGGGCCGGCCGGACGGGGCGCGTCCCCGCCCGGCCGGGCCCCGTCCGAGCGCGGGTGCGCCGGGCGGCCGACGTCCTACTGCGCAGACGCCGTCAGGTCGCCCCGCCGGGGCGCTGCGAAGCCCTCCAGCGCCTGCCGGGTCAGCCCGCTCGCCTCGTTCACCTCTGCCGGGTCGAGCGCGCCGCAGTCCAGACCGCGCAGCAGATAGCCGCTGAGGGCCTTGGCGGTCGCCGGCTCGTCCATCACGTCCCCGCCGGCCCGGCCTGCGTACCGGGACAGCCGCTCGGCCGCCTGGACGAAGCCCTCGCGATAGAAGGCGAACACGGCCGCGTACCGGGTGGGCAGGTGGCCGGGGTGCATGTCCCAGCCCTGGTAGTAGGCGCGGGCCAGGGCGCGACGGGTGAGGCCGTAGTGCAGCCTCCAGGCGTCGTGGACCTGTGCGGTCGGGCCGACCGGCAGGACGTTCGTGGAGCCGTCCGAGACGCGGACGCCGGTGCCCGCGGCCGCGACCTGCATGACCGCCTTGGCGTGGTCGGCGGCGGGGTGGTCGCTCGCCTGGTGGGCGGCGGAGACGCCGAGGCAGGCGCTGTAGTCGAAGGTGCCGTAGTGCAGGCCGGTGGCCCGGCCCTCGGCCGCCTGGATCATGCGGGCGACCGCGGCGGTGCCGTCGGCGGCGAGGATGGACTGGCTGGTCTCGATCTGGATCTCGAAGCCGAGCCGGCCGGGGGTCAGGCCG
Source organism: Streptomyces sp. SAS_272 (assembly GCF_052543235.1). Taxonomy (NCBI): domain Bacteria; kingdom Bacillati; phylum Actinomycetota; class Actinomycetes; order Kitasatosporales; family Streptomycetaceae; genus Streptomyces; species Streptomyces sp. SAS_272. Next base: position 29,572 of record NZ_JBMNDR010000051.1, read on the forward strand.
CGCGCCTCCTCGAAGGCCTCCAGCAGCCGGACCATGGCGGTGACCTGTTCCGGGTACGTCACCTTCGGCAGAGTGAGGACCAGTCCGTCGGGCAGGCCGCCGGCGTCCGTCAGGCCGGTCAGGAAGACGTCGAGGGTGCGGATGCCCCGGTCGCGCACGGCGGCCTCCATGCACTTCATGCGGATGCCCATGTAGGGGGCGGAGGTTCCCTCGGCGTACGCCCGCGCGATCAGCCGGGCCGCCCTTGCGGCCGCCTCGTCCTCCTCCGCGTCCGGACGGGGTCCGTAGCCGTCCTCGAAGTCGACCCTCAGGTCTTCGACGGGCTCGCGCTCCAGCTTGGCCCGCACGCGCGCGTACACGGGCTCGGCGAGTTCGTCGGACAGGCCGAGACAGGCGGCGAAGGACTCCGCGTCGGGTGCGTGCGCGTCGAGGGCCGCGAGGGCCCGGTCGCCCCAGGAGCGGATCGTGTCGGCGTCGAAGACGTCGCCGGGAACGTAGACGGTGTGGACGGGCTGGCGGGTGCCGGGGTCGCCGGGATAGCGGCGGTCGAGTTCGGCGTCGACCGGGGCCAGGGACGCGCCGATCTTCTCGCTGACGGCGCCCGCGAGGCTCGTCGCCACCGTCTCCTGCTGGCCCTGGCCCATTCCACAACCTCCGGTTTTCCGCTGTACGGAATCAACAATCCGTAGAATGAAGCTATCGGGGCGTCTTCCGGCGGGTCAACACCCTGTCCACGGCGTGGTCGCGCCCACCTCTCGCCGTACCCACGCCCTCTTCCGTACAACAGTTCACCCCTTCATCCTGTCTCACAGGGCGCGCGGGAACGGAGACGAGGGGGACGCATGGCGAGGAGCGGCAGGCCCACCCGGCGGACGGGACTGAGGACCATGGCGGCGGCCCTGGCCGCCGTCCCCCTGATCGGCACGGCGGGGGCGTCCGCCGCCCGGCAGGAGAGCCGGTCGCGCGAGCTGCTGCGGCCCGTGCCCTTCCCGCCCCTCGAGGTGATGACGTTCAACCTCCGCTTCGCCTCCGCCGAGAAGCCGCACAGCTGGGCGGTCCGCCGCCCCGTGATGCGGGCGTTGCTGCACCGGGCGGCCCCGCACGTCATCGGCACCCAGGAGGGCCGCCCGGAGCAGCTGCGGGACATCGAGGCCGACCTCGGACCGCACTACGCCTGGATCGGGACCAGCAGGGGCGTGGGCGCCGACGAGGCGGTGGCCGTCTTCTACGACAGGCGCCGGCTCGCCCCTGCCGAGTACGAGCACTTCTGGCTCTCCGACACTCCGCGGGAGCGCGGCTCCAACACCTGGGGCGGCGGCCATCCCCGCATGGTCACCTGGGTCCGCTTCCGCGATCTGCTGGCCTCGGGACGGCAGTTCTGCGTGCTCAACACCCATCTCGACAACGCGAGCCAGTACGCGCGCGAACGTTCCGCCGCGCTCATCGCCGCGCGGATCTCCCGGTTCGACCCCTCGCTGCCGTTGCTGCTGACCGGCGACTTCAACACCGTCGCGCACGAGAACCCGGTGTACGACAGGCTGCTCGCCGCCGGGCTGGTGGACACCTGGGACACGGCCCGCACGCGGGGCGACGCGTACGCCACGTACCACGGGTACAAGGCGCTGACCCCGAACGGCAGCCGGATCGACTGGATCCTCGCGACGCCCGGCGTCCGGGTCCAGCGGGAGTGGACCGACACCTTCAGCGAGAACGGGCAGTACCCGAGCGACCATCTGCCGGTGCAGGCCTCGCTGACTCTGGGATGAGCGAGGCCCCCGCGACCGGGAGGTCACGGGGGCCTGGTGCGGTTCTGCGACCGCGCGGCGATCAGCCCTTGCGGGTCTTGATCTCCTCGGTGAGCTGCGGGACGACGTCGAACAGGTCGCCGACGACGCCGTAGTCGACGAGGTCGAAGATCGGGGCCTCGGCGTCCTTGTTGACGGCGACGATGGTCTTCGAGGTCTGCATGCCGGCGCGGTGCTGGATCGCGCCGGAGATGCCGTTGGCGATGTAGAGCTGCGGCGAGACCGACTTGCCGGTCTGGCCGACCTGGTTGGTGTGCGGGTACCAGCCGGCGTCCACCGCGGCGCGGGAGGCGCCGACGGCCGCGCCGAGCGAGTCGGCGAGGGCTTCGATGAGTCCGAAGTTCTCCGCGCCGTTGACGCCGCGGCCGCCGGAGACGACGATCGCGGCCTCGGTCAGCTCCGGGCGGCCGGTCGACTCGCGCGGGGTGCGGCCGGTGACCTTGGTGCCGGTGGCCTGCGCCGAGAAGGTGACGGCGAGGGCCTCGACCGCGCCGGCGGCGGGAGCGGCCTCGACCGCGGCCGAGTTCGGCTTCACGGTGATGACCGGGGTGCCCTTGGAGACGCGGGACTTGGTCGAGAAGGACGCGGCGAACACCGACTGGGTGGCCACCGGGCCCTCGTCGCCGGCCTCGAGGTCGACGGCGTCGGTGATGATGCCGGAGCCGATGCGCAGCGCCAGACGGGCGGCGATCTCCTTGCCCTCGGCGGAGGACGGGACGAGGACGGCAGCCGGGGAGACGGCGGCGACGGCGGCCTGCAGCGCGTCCACCTTCGGCACCACGAGGTAGTCGGCGTACTCGGCGGCGTCGTGGGTGAGGACCCGGGCGGCGCCGTGCTCTGCCAGCGCGGCGGCGGTGTTCTCGGCACCGGCGCCCAGCGCGACGGCGACGGGCTCGCCGATGCGGCGGGCCAGCGTCAGCAGCTCCAGGGTGGGCTTGCGGACGGCGCCGTCCACGTGGTCGACGTAGACGAGGACTTCAGCCATGGGATTTGCTCTCCTGCGAAACGAAGTTGAGGGGCGGTCGGCAAGGGGCCTTTAGATGAACTTCTGGCCCGCGAGGAACTCGGCGAGCTGCTTGCCGCCCTCGCCCTCGTCCTTGACGATCGTGCCCGCGGTGCGGGCGGGGCGCTGGGTCGCGGACTCGACCGCGGTCCACGCGCCTTCGAGACCGACTTCCTCGGCCTCCAGGTCCAGGTCCGACAGGTCCCAGGACTGAACCGGCTTCTTCTTCGCCGCCATGATGCCCTTGAAGGACGGGTAACGCGCTTCACCCGACTGGTCGGTGACCGACACGACCGCCGGCAGGGACGCCTCGAGCTGCTCGGAGGCGGCGTCGCCGTCGCGGCGGCCCTTGACGGTGCCGTCCTCGACCGAGACCTCGGAGAGCAGGGTGACCTGCGGGACGCCCAGGCGCTCGGCCAGCAGGGCCGGGACGACGCCCATGGTGCCGTCGGTGGAGGCCAGACCGGAGATCACCAGGTCGTAGCCGGCCTTCTCGATCGCCTTGGCCAGCACCAGGGAGGTGCCGATGACGTCGGTGCCGTGCAGGTCGTCGTCCTCGACGTGGATCGCCTTGTCGGCGCCCATCGACAGCGCCTTGCGCAGCGCGTCCTTGGCGTCCTCCGGGCCCACCGTCAGGACCGTGATCTCCACGTCGTCGTCGGAGTTCTCGGAGATCTGCAGCGCCTGCTCGACCGCGTACTCGTCGAGCTCGGAGAGCAGACCGTCCACGTCGTCCCGGTCGACGGTCAGGTCATCGGCGAAGTGCCGGTCGCCAGTGGCGTCGGGCACGTACTTCACAGTGACAACGATCCTCAAGCTCACGCCGGCTCTCCTACTGCATCGTCAGTTACGGCTGCCTTCTTCCAGGCAGCATAGGCGTCACAAGCGGCCGATCCCGGTTGGGGCGGCCTGCGCTCCCGACCGAAATATTACTCGTCAGTACACCCAGTTCGTTCCCGCTAAGCAAGCGCTTTGAACTGTGACCTTCGCAACGCAGCGTAACCGGAACCCGACGAGCCCGCAGGGGACCACGGCCGTGATCAATCCCGCAGCGCCGTGAACCGCCCCTGGTGGTACAGCAGCGGACGGCCCGCCCCTTCCGGATCTCCCAGCACCACCTCGGCCAGCACGATCCGGTGGTCGCCGGCGGGCACACGCGTGACGACGCGGCACACCAGCCACGCGAGCACGCCGTCGAGGACGGGGACGCCCTCCGGCCCCTCGTGCCACGCGGTCGGCGGGCCGAAACGGTCCGCGCCGCTGCGGGCGAAGGTCGCGGCGAGCTCCTGCTGGTGCTCGCCGAGTATGTGGACGCCGACATGCCGCGCGCGGGAGACCGCCGGCCAGCTGGAGGCGCCCGTGCCGATGCCGAAGGAGAGCATCGGAGGCTCGGCGGAGACCGAGCTGAGGGAGGTCGCGGTGAAGCCCACCGGACCGTTCGGCGCGGCCGCGGTGATCACGGCGACTCCGGCCGCGTGCCGCCGGAAGACGGAGCGCAGGAGATCGGGCGAGGCGAGCTGGGGGGCGCCGAGGCCGGGCACGGCCGTCATGGAGTTGTCCTTCTGCGGGGAGGGATGTCGGGGTCCGTGGATGCTCAACGGGCCGGACACGCGCTCGCGGTACGGCCCAGGTCGACGTGGGCCCGTCCGTGGAGAAGGAGTTCCTCAGGCATGGGGCCAGGCTGACGAGGGGCGGCCGCCGCAGTCAAGTGCGTCCCGGCATCTGGGAGATGCCTCACCGTCCCCCATGAAACGGTCACACCGCTTCTCCCAGCGCCGCGACGACGTCGGCCTTGCGGGGCTGACCGACGGCGCGCCGGACGATCCGGCCGTCGGCGTCGAGCACCAGGACCGTCGGCGTCTTGAGGATGTCGAGCTCGCGCACGAGGTCGAGGTGCGCCTCGGCGTCGATCTCGACGTGGGCCACCCCCGGGACCACTGCCGCCACCTCGCCCAGGATCCGGCGGGTGGCCCGGCAGGGCGCGCAGAACGCGCTGGAGAACTGTACGAGCGTGGCGCGTTCGCCGAGCTCCGCGCCGAGGCGGTCCGCTCCGATCCGTCTGCCGTCGTCGCGCCCGCGCACCCGTACCCGCCCACTCCGCCGCCGATGCAGCACTCCGAAGGCGCTCGCCGCCGCGAGCACCGCCACACACACCACCAGTCCGGTCATCTGCCGCTCCAGCGTTCACGAGACTGCAAAGATTCCCGAGCCCAGGAATCGTTGCCGTTGCGGAATGCTTGATTCATGGACATCGACGCGAGGGGCCCGCGCTTCGGGGCCGCCGTGACGACCGTAGTGCTCGCGGTCGTTCTGATCACCGGGAACGCCTGGCTGCTGGCCTGGCAGACGCTTTCGTTCGCGCTCGGCGCTGCCGGCGGGCCGGGGCGTTCGCCCTACGGCTGGGTGTTCCGCACGGCGGTTCGTCCCCGGATCGGGCCGCCCACGGAGTTCGAGGCGCCGCAACCTCCGCGGTTCGCCCAGGCGGTGGGACTCGGGTTCGCCTGCGTCGGCCTGGTCGGATTCGCCCTGGGGCCGCACTGGCTCGGTCTCGCCGCGACCGGCGCGGCTCTGGCGGCCGCGTTCCTCAATGCCGCTTTCGGGTACTGCCTCGGATGCGAGATGTACCTGCTCGCACGGCGGGTCGCGGTGCGAGCGGAGTAAAGACGATCTAAAAGACCGAGGTGGATCAAAGGGGTTGACGTGACGAGGATCTCGCTGTTCCGGGGCACCAGGGCTGGCTCCCCGGCCGTTCTTGGGGCACGATCTGCGAGATGCCGCAAACCTACGGCAGCGTAACTTTGTCGTCGGAAGTCTCCTCGGCAGAGAGAAGGAAGGGTCCGCCTCACCCATGGCAGAGCTCGTCTACCGCCCCGTCGTCGGCCTCGCCCAGACGTTGTTCAAGGTCTGGGACCTCAAGATCGACTGCAAGGGGTCGGAGAACATCCCGCGCTCGGGTGGAGCCGTGCTGGTGAGCAATCACATCAGCTACCTCGACTTCATCTTCGACGGTCTGGCCGCCCTCCCGCAGAAACGCCTCGTTCGCTTCATGGCGAAGGAGTCCGTCTTCCGCCACAAGATCTCCGGCCCGCTGATGCGCGGCATGAAGCACATCCCGGTCGACCGCAACCAGGGCGAGACGGCGTACCAGCACGCGCTGGACTCACTGCGCTCCGGCGAGATCGTCGGCGTCTTCCCCGAGGCGACCATCTCCCAGTCCTTCACGCTGAAGAGCTTCAAGTCCGGCGCGGCCCGGATGGCCCAGGAAGCGGGCGTCCCGCTGATCCCGGTGGCCCTGTGGGGTACGCAGCGACTCTGGACCAAGGGCCACCCGCGCAACTTCAAGCGCAGCCACACGCCGGTCACCATCCGTGTCGGCGAGGCCCTCGAGGCCTCCCGCGACAAGTACGCGGGCGCCCTCACCCGTCAGCTGCGCGACCGCGTACAGGAGTTGCTGGAGGCCGCTCAGCGCGCCTATCCGGTGCGCCCCAAGGACGCGAACGACACCTGGTGGATGCCGGCCCACCTGGGCGGCACCGCGCCCACTCCGGAGCAGGTGCGGGCGGCCGAGGCGAGCTGAATCCCGCCCCTTCCAAAACGCCGAGGCCCTCTCCCCGGAGAGGGCCTCGGCGTTTTCCGGGGAGCGGACGAGGGCGCAATGGCCGGCGCCGGCAGGTCTCACAGCGCGGCGGGGAGGCTCTTCCACAGTGCCGGCCGGTCGGAAGCGGTGCGCAGCGCTTCGAGGACGCCCGGATGCGGAGAGGCGTAGAGGCCGGGATAGTCCCTCTCGCCCGCCGCGGCGTCGGCGCGGAAGGCCAGCCGTTCGCCGTCCAGGGAGAACCGCGCGTCCACGCCCGGCTTGTTGCCGCGCGCGTCCTGGCGGTGCCACGCCCCACGGAAGCGCACCGCGACGAGTCCGTGCAGGACGTGCCCGTCGCCCTCGTCGCGCGCGAACCGCTGATAGCACAACGCGGTCGGGATGTCCTCGGCCCGCAGCAGCGCGGCCAGCGCGTGGGCCTTGGCGAAGCAGATGCCCGTCCGCTGCTCGAGGACGTCCGAGGCGCGCCAGGTCACCCGCGGGTCCTCGGCGTCCTGCGAGTGGGGAACGGCGTCGCGCACGAACTCGAAGGCCAGCCGTGCATAGGCATACGAGTCCTCGGCGTCCCGCGCGAGGCGTGCGGCGGTGGCCCGCACCACCGGGTGGCCGTGGTCGATGACCTCGTCGGCAGCCAAATAGGCGGACAGGTCGGGATTCTCCTGGGTCAGCTCCATGGCGGGAGAGCATAGGAAAACGATCACCCGAACGTCAATGACTTTTCAGGTGATCGCATACCTATGCAGCAGTCGCTCATGCCCTGCCGCTCATGCCCTGCCGCTCGTCGGCAGGCCCTACCGGGCCATCTCCTCCTTCAGCGCGGCGACGAACGCGTCCACGTCCTCCTCGGTCGTGTCGAACGCGCACATCCACCGCACGTCGCCCGCCGCCTCGTCCCAGAAGTAGAACCGGAACTTCTTCTGGAGCCGCTCGCTCACGTCGTGCGGGAGCCGTGCGAAGACGCCGTTGGACTGCACCGGGTAGAGGATCTCCACGCCGTGCACGGCCCGCACGCCCTCCGCGAGGCGCTGCGCCATCTCGTTGGCGTGGCGTGCGTTGCGCAGCCACAGGTCCTTGGCGAGCAGGGCCTCCAGCTGCACCGACACGAAGCGCATCTTGGAGGCGAGCTGCATGGACAGCTTGCGCAGGTGCTTCATCCGGCGCACGGCGCCCTGGTCGATGACCACGACGGCCTCACCGAACAGCGCGCCGTTCTTGGTGCCGCCCAGGGACAGGATGTCGACGCCGACCGCGTTGGTGAACGTCCGCATCGGGACGTCCAGGGAGGCGGCCGCGTTGGCTATCCGGGAACCGTCGAGATGGACCTTCATCCCGTGCGCGTGGGCGTGGTCGCAGATCGCGCGGATCTCCTCGGGCGTGTACAGCGTGCCGAGCTCCGTGCTCTGGGTGATCGAGACGACCTGCGGCATCGCACGGTGCTCGTCGTCCCATCCCCAGGCCTGCCGGTCGATCAGCTCGGGCGTGAGCTTGCCGTCGGGCGTGGGGACGGTGAGCAGCTTGAGACCGCCCATGCGCTCGGGTGCGCCGCCCTCGTCCACGTTGATGTGGGCGCTCTCGGCGCAGATCACCGCGCCCCAGCGGTCGGTGACCGCCTGGAGCGCCACGACGTTGGCCCCGGTTCCGTTGAAGACCGGGAAGGCCTCCGCCGTGGCCCCGAAGTGGCTGCGGACGATCTGCTGGAGGTTGTCCGTGTAGTCGTCCTCGCCGTACGCCACCTGATGGCCGCCGTTGGCCAGGGCCAGCGCGGCCATCACCTCCGGGTGGGCCCCGGCGTAGTTGTCGCTGGCGAAACCACGGACCCCGGGGTCATGACGGCGACGGGCGTCGGTCTTCGCCGGGTTCACGGCTTCTCGGTGAGCCACAGACGCTGTCCGTTCACTTCCTGGGCGGACTTCTCCCAGACACCGGTGATGGCCTCGGCCAGGTCCTTGACGTCCGTGAAGCCCGCGAACTTCGCGTTGGGGCGGTCGGCGCGCATCGCGTCGTGCACCAGCGCCTTCACCACCAGGATCGCAGCCGCGGAGGTCGGGCCCTCGGCGCCCCCCGCCTTGCGGAAGGCGTCGGCGAGCGCGAGGGTCCAGGCCTCCGCTGCCGCCTTGGCGGCGGCGTACGCGGCGTTGCCCGCGGTGGGCTTCGTGGCCCCGGAGGCGCTGATCAGCACGTACCGGCCGAGCTCGCTGCGCTGGAGGGCCTCGAAGAAGGCCAGCGAGGTGTGCTGCACGGTCTTGACGAGCAGCAGTTCCAGGAAGTCCCAGTCGTCCAGGCTGGTCTTGATGAACGTCTCACTGCCCCGCCAGCCGCCGACGAGGTGGACCACGCCGTCGATCCGGCCGAAGTCCTTCTCGACGCGCTGCGCCCAGTCCCGGGTCGAGTCCAGGTCGAGCAGGTCGACCGGTTCGCCGGTGACGGCGGCGCCGCCGGCCCCGTAGCGGGCCGCGTCGACGGCCTCCGCCAGACGCTCGGGGTCGTTGTCCGCGCCGACGACGGTCGCGCCGGCCTCGGCGAGCCTGAGCAGCGCCGCCCGGCCGGCAGGTCCGCCCGCACCGGCCACCACGACCACCGCACCGCTGAGAGCCCCGTTCCCCATGGTCTTCGCCTCCTGAGCAGTGTCCTGCTCCGCAGTGTCCCGCGGAACAGTGTTCTCGGTTCGCAGGTCGCTCACGCGGCGATCCGCTCGGCGCCGTCCGCCGTGATGCCCTTGGTGGAGGCGATCACGTTCTTCAGCTTCTTGGACAGTGCCTCATAGAACATGCTCAGCGGAAACTCGTCGGGAAGCACGTCATCGACGAGCCTGCGCGGCGGCTGGGTCAGGTCGAGGGCGTCGGGACCCTTGGCCCACTTGGAGCCCGGGTGCGGGGCGAGATAGGTGGAGACCAGCTCGTAGCCGGCGAACCAGTGCACCAGTTTGGGGCGGTCGATGCCGTCGCGGTACAGCGTCTCGATGTCGGCGCACAGCTGGTTGGTGACCTGCGGGGCGCGCTCCCAGTCGATCTGCAGCCGGTTGTCGGTCCAGCGCAGGACGTCGTGCCTGTGCAGGTACGCGAAGAGCAGCTGGCCGCCGAGGCCGTCGTAGTTGCGCACGCGCTCGCCGGTGACCGGGAAGCGGAACATCCGGTCGAAGAGGACCGCGTACTGCACGTCACGGGCCTGCGGGACGCCGTCGGCCTGCAGCTTCACGGCCTCCTTGAAGGCGGTGAGGTCGCAGCGCAGCTCCTCGAGGCCGTACATCCAGAACGGCTGGCGCTGCTTGATCATGAACGGGTCGAAGGGCAGATCGCCGTGGCTGTGGGTCCGGTCGTGCACCATGTCCCACAGCACGAAGGCCTCTTCGCAGCGCTTCTGGTCGTGCACCATGTCGGCGACGTCCTCGGGCAGCTCCAGGCCCAGGATGTCGACGGCGGCGTCCGTCACACGGCGGAAGCGCGCGGCCTCGCGGTCACAGAAGATGCCACCCCAGGAGAAACGTTCCGGCGCTTCCCGGACCGCGATGGTCTCCGGGAAGAGGACGGCCGAGTTGGTGTCGTAGCCGGACGTGAAGTCCTCGAAGGTGATGCCGCAGAACAGCGGGTTGTCGTAGCGGGTGCGCTCGAGCTCCGCCAGCCACTGCGGCCAGACCATCCGGAGCACGACCGCCTCCAGGTTGCGGTCCGGATTGCCGTTCTGCGTGTACATCGCGAAGACGACCAGGTGCTGGAGTCCGTCCGCGCGGCTCGCTGCGGGCTGGAAGGCCAGCAGCGAGTCGAGGAAGTCCGGGACCTCGAAACCGCCGTCGGCCCACACCCGCAGATCCTTGACCAGCGCACGGTGGTAGTCGGCGTCGTGCGGGAGCAGCGGGGACAGCTCCTCGACGGCCTCGATCACCCGCTGCACGGCCTGGTCGGCCTCGTCGCGCGCCGGTGCGCCCTCGGCCGAGAAGTCGATCGACCCGTCCTTCGACTGCCAGGGCCGGACCTGCTCCACGGCATCCTTGAGCACGCGCCACGCCGGGTGCTCCACCACCCTGGGCGCCGGAGGAACCTGCTCCCCCGATGCTGCCTGCACAAGAATTTCCGTCATGTCCCATCCTTCGCTGAAGAACCTTGCGTCACCACACCGTAGACATATGGGGTTTCCTTCAGCAAGTGACCTCTCGGGAAATTATCCTGCGTTACCGCTCCTTCACCGCACTTTTTCCTGCCGGGCATCGGAGGAGTATCCGCTTCCGGTGGAGCAGGGCGGGTGGGGAACACGTCGGTGCGCACACACCCGTCCTCACCCCGCCCGGGGCCGCCACGCGGCCCGCCCCTCCAGCCCCCGTCGTCGGAAGCGAGTCGCGTCTTGAACTTCCTCACCATCGGTCACCGCGGCGTCATGGGCGTCGAGCCCGAGAACACCCTGCGCTCCTTCGTCGCCGCCGAGCAGGCCGGCCTCGACGCCATCGAACTCGACCTGCACCTGAGCAAGGACGGCGCCCTCGTGGTCATGCACGATCCCGAGGTGGACCGCACGACCGACGGCACCGGCCCCATCGCCGACCAGACGCTCGCGGAACTGCGCACACTCGACGCCGGCCGCGGGGAACGCGTCCCACGGTTCGAGGAGGTGCTGGAGGTCGTTCAGGCGCCGCTCCAGGCCGAGATCAAGGACGTGCAGGCGGCGCGGGCGCTGGCCGAGGTGATCCTAGAGCGGGACCTCGTGCGGCGGGTGGAGGTGTCCTCCTTCCACGACGAGGCCGTCGCGGAGGTCGCACGGCTGGTGCCCGGGGTGCGCACCGCGCTCATCGGCAGCCGCTACGGCCTCGACATCGTGGACCGGGCCGTCGCGATCGGCGCCGCGACGGTCTGCCTCAACCTGCGCCGGCTCACCCTGGAGATCGTCGAGGAGGCACGCAAGCGTGACCTGCGGATCATCGGCTGGGTGGTGAACACGCAGGAACAGCTGCGGCTGGTGCGCGCCCTGGAGCTGGACGGCGCGACCACGGACTACCCCGACATCAGGCGCACCGGCCGGTTCACCGCCTGAGCGGAACCCCGCGGGTGCTGGAGCCCCTGCCTCGGCCCGGCCTGCGGCGCGCTCAGGCCGACGGCTCGGCCAGCGGCTTGACCAGCAGCTCGAACTGCAGGTCGTCGCGGCGCGGAATGCCGAAACGCTCGTCGCCGTACGGGAACGGGGTCATGCGTCCCGTACGGCGGTAGCCGCGCCGCTCGTACCAGGCGATGAGGTCCTCGCGCACGGAGATCACCGTCATCTGCATCTCACCGACGCCCCAGTCCTCGCGGGCCTGCCGCTCGGCCTCCGCCATGACCGTCCTGCCGAGGCCGGCGCCCTGCGCCGTGGGGCTCACCGCGAACATGCCGAAGTAGGCGTGGTCACCGCGGTGGGCCAGCTGGCAGCAGGCGACCAGACGGCCGTCCTGCTCCACGGTGAGCAGCCGGCTGTCGGTCGCCTTGATGACCGCGCGCACGCCTTCGGGATCGGTGCGCTGCCCCTCGAGGATGTCCGCCTCCGTCGTCCACCCGGCCCGGCTGGAGTCTCCGCGGTAGGCGGACTCGATGAGCGCGACCAGCTCGTCCACGTCGGCGTCGGTGGCGGTGCGGAAGACGAGGTCGGTGGCTGCGGTGTCCATGCGGGCGGTCTCCGGTCTCTGACACGGGCTGGGGGTCGCCCGAGCGTAACCCCACCCGGCTAGGCTCCCGCCGCATGGTGCACGTACTGAGCAGCAGGACCCTGCTTCGACCGACCGATCCCGAGCGTTCCCGCGTCTTCTACGGGGAGCAGCTGGGTCTGGCCGTCTCCCGAGAGTTCGGCACGGGCCCTGACCGCGGAACTGTCTACTTCCTCGGCGGCGGCCATCTGGAGCTCTCGGGCCGCGCCGAGAACCCGCCGACGCCGGCCGAGCGAGCGGCCGCTCCGGTGCGTCTGTGGCTCCAGGTGGCGGACGCCGCTGCGGCACACGACGAGCTGCGGGCGAACGGCGTCGAGATCACGCGCCCGCCGGTGAAGGAGCCCTGGGGTCTGATCGAGATGTGGATCGCGGACCCGGACGGAATCCCGATCGTGCTCGTGGAGGTGCCGGCGGACCACCCGATGCGGTACCGGCCAGGCATCTGAGAGGCCCGCGGGGGTCCGGACCGCCTTCCTCGATCGCCGCGGGCCGCACCGCGCACGACGACGGACGTCCGGTCGGGCACGGGGGTCCGAGCGCTGCCGGGGGCGGACCACCCGGGCTGTCGGGGCAGTCAGCGCTGTCGGGGCTGTCATGGCTGGTCGACGGGGGCGGCGCAGGGCGAGCAGGTCAGCGGATGCCGTGCGGCCGGGCGGGGCATAGCGTGCTGAGGGGGTGACCTTTCGGAGGAACGTCATGAAGCTCGAGACGCCCGTGCCGGGCGGGCCCTGCTGGGCCGAGCTGGGGACGGGCGACCTGGAAGCGGCGAAGCGGTTCTACGCGGAGCTGTTCGGCTGGCGCGCGGAGACGGACCCGCGGCAGGAAGCCGGCGGCTATTCGGTCGCGCACCTCGGCGACGCGGCCGTCGCCGCGCTCACCCCCCGGCACCAGCGGGCGCAGCCATGCGCCTGGAGCGTGTCGTTCGCCGTGACCGACGCGGACGTCAGCGCCCGGCTGGCCATGGAGGCCGGCGGCACGGTGCTGGTCGGACCGATGGACGTCTTCGACGTGGGCCGGTTCGTGGTCGTCCTCGACCCCGCCGGGGCCGCGTTCCAGTTGTGGCAGGCGCGGTCCTTCGCCGGCGCCGGCCTGTTCAACGCGCCCGGCTCGCTCGGCTGGGTCGAGTTGCTGACCCGTGATCCCGACCGGGCGGAGACCTTCTACACCACGGTCTTCGGCTGGACCGTCCGCTCGTCGGAGAACTACCTGCAGTGGGGCGTCGGCGGCGCCGACTTCGGCGGCATGATCAGGATGGACGACAAGTTCCCGCCGGAGGCGCCCCCGCACTGGCTGCCGTACTTCGCAGTCGCCGACGTGGACGACACCACGTGGACCGCCGTCGTGGCGGGCGGCGGCGTGCTCATGGAGCCGTCCACGGTGCCGGACGGCCCGCGGATCGCCGTGCTGCGCGACCCCCAGGGCGCGGCGTTCGGGGTGTACGGCGGCGAACACGGCAGATGAACGGCCGAAAACGGCAGATGAAGGTCTGCGGGCCGCCGCCCGAGCCGAGCCGGGATGCCGTATCCCCGGGACCGGGCCCGTCCCCGGGGATACGGCACCCCGACAGTCCGTCGACCCCGCGAGCGCCGGGGCCCGGGGGCCCGGAAGCCGAGGACCGGGGGCCGGGGACCGGGGGCCGAGGACCGGGGGCCGGGGGCCGAGGACCGGGGGCCGAGAACCGAGAACCGAGGACCGAGGACCGAGGACCGGGGGCCGGGGACCGGGGGCCGAGGACCGAGGACCGTCACGGAGTCGCCGTCGGCGTGGCTTCCGCAGCCGCGGTCACACGCCCAGCGACCGCATCTGCCCCTCCAGGCGACTGAGCAACTCCCCCAGCAGATCGGCCAGTTCTCCCTGCCGCCCGTCGTCCATGGCGGACAGCGCGGCGCTCTCGTAGGCGAGCTGTTCGGGCATGACGCCGTCGACGAGGTCACGGCCGGCGTCGGTGAGCCGGAGGTGCGCGACACGGCGGTCGCGGGTGTCGCCCCGGCGCTCCACCAGGCCGCGCTCGGTGAGCTGCTTGAGGCGTTTGGTGACGGCCGCGCCGGAGGAGAAGGTCTCGCGGGCGAGTTCGCCGGGAGTCAGTTCGTGGCCCCTGCGGCGCAGTGCGCCGAGCAGGTCGAACTCGGGGCGGCTCAGTCCGGCCCGCCGCAGGGGCGCGTCCTCGGCCTGCTGGAGGAGGGCGGCGCAGCGGTTGACGCGGCCGATGATCTCCATGGGCCCGGTGTCCAGGTCCGGCCGGACGGTCTGCCACTGCCGCACGACGGCCGACACCGTGTCGTTCCTCGTCGTGCCCCGGTCCCCGCTTCCGGTTCCGTTCCCGTCTCCGGTTCCGACTCCGTTTCCGTTCCCGTTTCCGTTCCCGTTTCCGACCCCGTTCCCTTTCCCGGGCGGTGCGGCGCCGCCGTCGTCGTTCTCGCTCCCGGACGACCCGTCGTCTCCGTGCCCGTTGCGGGTTCCGGCATCGCCGCCCGGCCGACCCGGCCGGTCACCACCGGTCGCGCGGTCGCCGTCGCCGGGTCTCTCCCCGGGCGTGGTCGGGGCGTCGGCTGCGGGGGTCCCTCGCGGCGCTTCCCCGGTCGCGGGCCCTTCCGGTGTTGCGTCCCCGGCCGCTGCACGCCCCTGCTTCCCCGTCATCCCCGTACGTCCTCCGCTCTTGCCTTCGCGTCCCGGTCCGGGAGAAGTCCCCGGCGCCGTACCGTCGCCGCGAGCGTACGGTGTCCGGACTGCTCGGCCGTCACGACCCGCTCCTCGGGCAGCGCTCGCTGCCACCACTCGCCGTACGCGGCGTCCGCGGCGGCCCGCAGCTCGACCAGTGCGCCGGCGAGCGCGCGCCGCGCGGATTCCAGGGCGCCGGCGGCGGGCTGCCGGTCCGCCAGCAGGCGGGCGGTGTGCTCGCGGGCCCGTTCGACGGCGGTCAGGGCGTCCCCGAGACGGTCGCCTGCAGGGCGGTTGGTCACCGCGATCGCGGCGGCGAAGCCGACCACGGCGCCGACGACGGTGTCCGCCAGCCGTTCGGCGACCAGCCGGGCCGGGTCCTGGGCCTGGGCGAACTCGGTGATGAGCAGGGCCATCGGCGTCACGCAGACGCTGCCCAGCCAGTAGTTGCGGCTGATGAGCGCCTCGGCGCCGAAGTTGAGGGCGAGGCAGACCAGGACGAGGGCCGTCGGCGCGAGGTGGGCGAGCGGGACGAGTGCGGCGAAGGCGAGGACTCCGACGATGTTGCCCACGACGCGCTGAACTCCGCGGCTCCAGGTGAGGGTGACGTTCGCCTGGTAGAGGGACGCGGCGGTGACGAGCGCCCAGTAGGGGCGGCCCACGCCCAGGGCGAGGGAGGCGTATCCGGCGAGGCCGCAACCGATCGCCGTGCGCGTCGCGATCGGGGCGAGCGGGCCGAGACGGCGCCGCAACGGCGGTCGGGTGACGGCGAGTTCGACGTCGATGCCGAGGAGTTCGTCGTCGTCCACGAGATCGTCCGGGCACGGGACCGGACCGGTGCCGCGCAGCTCGCGGGCCCAGTGGCGCAGGCGCGTCGGGTCGGTGTCCGCGGGCGCGGCGAGGGCGATCTCGGCTCGGACGACCAGCCGTTCCAGGGCGCGGCGCGACACCCCGGGGCAGGCCGACAGGAGGGTCTGCCAGGCGGCGTTCACGGCGGCGGCCGCCGCGGCGCGGGTCCGGACGCGACCGGCGCCGTCGGCGGTGTCGGCGGTGTACGCGGCGTACGCGGCAGCTGTGCTCAGGGCATGGGCGGTGGCCCGGCGCTCAGGGCCGTGCGGACGCAGCAGCCCGGGCGCCATGCCGACCAGCCAGGCCCAGGCGCCGGCGGCCAGGGCCAGTCCCAGGTGGCCGGGCAGCTGCCCGGGTGTCTGCGGTGCGAACAGCGCGGCGGAGCTGATGAACGTGAGGACGACGTTGCCGGGCGGGCCGAGTCGGGTCGCGTCGCAGAGTGCCTTCTGCGCGGCCGCGAGCAGCGCGCCGACGGTCACCAGCACGACGGCGTCGTGGGTGAGCGCGGCCGTGAGCAGCGCGACGGCGAGACCGCCGGTCATGCCGAGCACCACCCCGGCCAGGACGCGGGCCCGAGCCGCGTAGGGGCGGTTGTGGGCGTACAGCGCGCACAGGGATCCCGCCATGGTGTACATGGCCAGATCCAGCCGCCCGAGCGCGAGCAGGGCGAGGTTGGGCGGGGCGACGGCGGCGATGACGCTGAGAGCGGGCTTGAACCAGATCTCGGAGGGTCTGCCGAGGCGCAGCACACCGGTCAGCGGGAGCCCGCGTCCCGGCCGGGCGCGGGGGCGCCGCCCGGCCGGTCGTCCAGGGCGGAAGCGCGACCGGGGTCCGGATCGGGACTCGGACCGGCGCATGGGCCGGGAATCGGACTCGCATCGGTGCATGGGCCGGGACTCGGACCCGGACTCGGAACCGGACCCGGACCCGGACTCGGAACCGGACTCGGACTCGGAACCGGAACCGGACTCGAACTCGGACTCGGACTCGGGCCGGGGCTGCTCAGGAGTCGCGCTGCTCATTCCATGAATTTAGCATGTGTTTTACTCGTAAACGATTTATCGCGCTCCGCCCGACGCTCCCCGTGTACCTCCTTGCGCCCGCGTGCGCGCTGCGTTGCCTGGGCATCGCATCCGGTGACTGGCGACGTCGAGCGGGGAGGTGCGCATGCACGGTCCGGCTTCGCCCGGCTGGCTGCTGGTGGCGCTGTGTGCGGCGACCGGCGCCTACTGCCTGCTGCGGATGCGCAGCAGCGTCGAGGAACAGCGCCGGGCCGCGGGCGGCGAGGCGCTGATGGGCTTCGGAATGGCCGCGATGGCCGTGCCCTCTGCCGTGTTCACCCCGCCGGCCTGGGCCTGGCCCGCGTACGCCGTGGTCTTCGGCACGGCAGCCGTGCGGGCGCTGTGGGCGGCCAGGGCGAGCGCCTGCCATCTGCATCACCTGGTCGGCACCGCGGCCATGGTCTACATGGCCGCCGCGATGGCCGTCTCACCCGCCCCGGCACACGTGCACGAGCACGAGCACGGCGTCGCAGGCGTGCCGCTGCTGACGGGGGTGCTGCTGCTGTACTTCGCCGGCTACGTCCTCGTGTCGGGGGTACGGCTGCTGCCCGTGGCCGGGGCGGGCACGTCCGCCGTCCCCTGGAGCGACCGGCCCGAAGTCGTCCGGGCGTGCCGGCTGTCCATGGGGATCGGCATGGTAGCCATGCTGCTGGCGATGTGATCCGCGCGACGGCGGAGGGAGATGGCCTGCGTCACTTCGTCGCGAGTAGCCGCACTCCGGGTCGCGTGCGCTCATAGGGTGCTGTTCATGACGGTCACCGCGATCCTGCTGCTGCTGGGCGTGCTGACCGCCGTGCTCGCCCCCCGGCTGATCGCCCGGGCCGACTGGCCCGACCGTGAACCGGTGGTCGCCCTGTGGGCGTGGCAGTGCGTGGTGGCCGCGATCCTGCTGTGCTGTGCGCTGTCCATGACGCTGAGTGCGGCGTCCGCGTGGCAGGCGGTGCGCGGACAGGTCTTCGCGCCGGCTCCGCAGGCGGTCGTGGAAGCGTACGCGCCGGGTGGGTCCGGGTCTTGGGCTGCGGCGACCGCGGTGGCGCTGGCCTGCGGCGGGGCGTGGAGCGCGACGATGCTGGTGCGGGTGATCCTGCGCAGCCGGGCCGGACACCGGTCCCGACGGGCCGAACTGCGGCTGCGGGCACCGCTGTTGCCGGGTGAGGCCGTCTCGTCCGGCGTGCTGCTCGTCCTGGAGGGCGAGCGCCCTGACGCGTGGTGGCTGTCGGGTGCGCGGCCCCGACTGGTCGTCACCACGGCCGCGTTGCGGCGCCTGAAGGGTCGTCAACTCGATGCCGTTCTCGCGCACGAGCAGGGACACGCCCAGGCACGGCACGACTGGCTGCTGCACTGCTCCACGGCACTGGCCACCGGCTTTCCCCGGGTGGCGGTCTTCGCCGCGTTCCGCGCCGAGA
This sequence comes from Streptomyces sp. SAS_272, assembly GCF_052543235.1. NCBI lineage: Bacteria > Bacillati > Actinomycetota > Actinomycetes > Kitasatosporales > Streptomycetaceae > Streptomyces > Streptomyces sp. SAS_272. The sequence continues at coordinate 47,611 of NZ_JBMNDR010000051.1, forward strand.
TGCACCGGTTGGTCGAGCTCGCCGCCGACGACACGGCGTCGCGCCGCTTCGGCCGGCGGACGACCGCGCTGGCTCTGGTCGAACTCAACGAGGACCGGGGAGTGTTCGGACCCGCCCCCGCTCAGCAGGCTCATGTCCCGGGGCGGGTGAGCCGGTTGCTCGCACCGTCCGACCGGCTCCCCGCGACCCGCCGGCTCGGGTTGACGGCCGCGGCCGCGCTGCTGCCGGTGCTCCCGGTCCTGGTGACCCTCGCGCCGGGCCTGCGGGCGCTGGCCTGATCGCCCGCCGACGCGCGAGCGGCATCGGACGGGGTGCCGCCGGCGCATGGCCGCCGTCGGGCCGAGTGTCCGCCCGACCTGACGCACGAGCGGTATGGGACCGAACGCCCGCCCGGCCTGCCTCACGCAAGCGCGGCATGGAACCGAATGCCCGCCCGACCCGACCCGACGCACGAGCGGCTTCGGCCCCTTCCCCCGGGTCCGGCCGCGGCCGGGTCGTAGCTTCGCTCCCGGTCGGGGATCTCCTCTCCCGAGTCGGCCCCGTCCCGGATCAGGCTGCGAACCCCGTGTCGGCCGCCCCGCATGTGTTTTTCGGTCCCATGGGTCGGCGAGGATCTGTTTATGCACCATGCGCCCCTCGGCTCCCCGCCCCGTCCTGCGGCCCTGCACACGTTCCTCCGCGTCGCGGCGGCCCTGGGGCTGCTCTCCGTGCTGCTCCTCGTGCTGGTCGCGGTCGAGTGGCGTCCCCTGATCTCCGCTGACAGCGACGTCTCCCGCACCACGCACCGCTGGGCCGTGGCCGACCCCGACGTCACGCAGGCCTGCCGCATCCTCACCGACTGGGTCTGGGACCCGGTGACGATGAGGCTTCTGGGGGCCGCGGTCGCGGTGTGGCTGGTGTGGCGGCATGCGGACTGGTGGACTGCCGGATGGCTGGTCGCCACGGCCGCCCTGGGCACGCTGATCCAGCAAGGACTCAAGGCCGCGGTGGGCCGCTCCCGGCCGGTCTGGCCCGACCCCGTCGACTCCGCCCACTACGCGGCGTATCCCTCGGGGCACGCCCTGACCGCCACCGTCGTGCTCGGGCTGCTGCTGTGGCTGCTGTACCGGCAGGGCGTCGGCCGCGTGGTGTGGCGGGCGGCGCTGGCGGTGGCGGCGCTGTCCGTCGTGGGCGTGGGGCTCACCCGGATCTGGCTGGGCGTGCACTGGCCCTCGGACGTCCTGGGCGGCTGGCTGCTCGGGGCGATGCTGGTGGCCCTGGCGATCGCGGCGCAGCTGCGGTGGCGGCCGTGACGGCGCCGGGACGGCGGTACGCCTACGTGGGTCCGCCGGAACTGCGGCGGACGGTCGCGGACGGGTCCGGCGGCCGGGTGGTCCGCAGCGCCACGGACCTGGACGGCGCGACCGGACGGGACGGCGGCTCGGCCACGGAGGACGGCGGGGAGCCGTTCACCTATGTCGTCGGCCTCGACGGGCTGCTGCGGCTCGCGCCGCGCCGCAGTGAGCACGTGGCCTGCGCCGGCGGTCAGGACGTGCTCGGCGCGGGCGAGATCTCCTTCCGCCGCACCCCGGGCGGGCCGCAGGTGCACGAGGTCAGCAACCAGTCCACCGGTTACTGCCCCGACCCCGACTCCTGGCCGGCCGTGGCCGCCGCGCTGGACCGGGCCGGCATCGCCCGGCCCGACGGCTTCACGCACGCCCTGGTGTTCAGGCGCTGCGAGGGATGCGGGGAGCACAACGTGGTGCGTGAAGGAGTCTTCGTCTGCGTCTTCTGCGACGAGGATCTCCCGTCGGCCTGGAACATGGCCGCTTCCTGAGCAGCCGCCCCTCGCACGGGCTTCCTAGGATCTCCCCATGACCACCGTGCTGTTCGACTTCTCCGGGACCCTCTTCCGCGTCGAGTCCACCGAACGATGGCTCCGCGCGGTGCTCGACGCCGCGGGCATCGTGCTCGCCGAACCGGAACTCGCCGCGAAGGCCCGGGAGCTGGAGGCGGCGGGCGCCCTGCCGGGCGGAGCCGCCCCGGCCCGCCTGCCCGAGGAGATGGCCGCGGTGTGGCACGTCCGGGATGAGAGCGCCGAGCTGCACCGGGCCGCGTACACCGGGCTGTCCCGTCAGGTGACGCTGCCGGACCCGGCACTGCACGACGCCCTGTACGACCGGCACAGGACCCCGGCGGCCTGGTCGCCGTATCCCGACGCCCATGAAGTGTTGAACGGGTTGCGCGAGCGCGGGTCCCGGGTCGGCGTCGTCAGCAACATCGGCTGGGATCTGCGCCCGGTGTTCCGCGCGCACGGTCTCGACCCGTACGTCGACGCGTATGTGCTGTCGTACGAGCACGGTGTGCAGAAACCGGACCCGCGCCTGTTCACGGTCGCGTGCGAGGCGCTGGACGCCGATCCCCGCAGCACGCTGATGGTGGGCGACGACCGCCGGGCGGACGGCGGCGCCGCGGCGCTGGGCTGCGCGGTGCACTTCGTGGATCATCTGCCGGCGGCCGAGCGTCCGGACGGGCTGCGCCCGGTGCTGGACCTCCTGGGCTGACCGCCGTACGGCGGCGTCGGACCGGCAAGCCGTCGGCAGCTCGGCGGCATGGCCGGCACGGCGTCACGGCGGTGTACGGCCTGCCCGGTGATGCACGGCCTGCGGCAGCGGCCTCCAGGGCGCCATCACACGAAAAGCGCGCCTGCTCTGGACGATCCC
>NZ_JBMNDR010000051.1:50322-69296 GCF_052543235.1 Streptomyces sp. SAS_272
GTCGCCCAGAGCAGGCGCCGACCCGGTGCGCTCCGCCGGAGCGACCGGGACGTCCTGAGTATAGTTGGCTGGCAGCCAGTCAACACAGGAGTTACAGGATGTCCCCGCGCAGCGCCTCGGTCAATGAAGAATTGCGGCGTCGTTCCCGGGAGCGACTGCTGCAGGCGGCTGTGGAGCTGGTGGGCGAGCGCGGCTACGAGGCGACCACGCTCGGCGACATCGCGGACCGGGCCGGCTCGGCGCGCGGTCTGGTGTCGTACTACTTTCCCGGCAAGCGGCAGCTGGTGCAGTCGGCGGTGCACCGGCTGATGCACCGCACCCTGGAGGAGGCGCTGGAACGCGAGCCGCACACCGAGGACGGCCGGGAGCGGATGGCGCGGGCCATCGACGCGATCACGGGGCTGGCCCAGGACCGTACCGTGCTGATGCGCCAGCACATGGCGGGGCTGCTGCAGGCCGAGGGCTTCGTGCAGTGCCCGGAGCAGCAGCGGCTGGCCGAGCTGCTCCGGGAGACGGCAGCCCGGCACGGAGCGCAGGACCTCGAGCACGACTATCCGATGCTGCGCTCCCAGTTGATGGGCGCGGTCTACGCGATGGTCCTGCCCAACGTGCCCCTGCCGCTGACGACACTGCGCGCCGAGCTCTTCGCGCGCTACCGGCTCGACTGGGAGCTGGGCGTCCCGCCGGACGCCGAGGCGCCCGGCGGGGGGTCCGCCGCCGATCTGTCGCGGTTCTTCGCGACCGGCCCGCCGTCCGGCGATCAGTCGAAGTAGTCCGGCTGGGTCTGGACGTTGAGCTCGCGCAGATGGATTCGCCCGGCCGGATCCGTGCGCCGGTCGCTGAGCTTGAGCACATCGAAGCCCTTGGCGATGTCGTTCGAGTAGATGTAGCCGTTGTAGTAGTACGCCGACCACGCACCGCCGGTCTGCAGGGTCGTGGTGCTCAGCGGACCGCGCTCGAAGTAGGCGATCTCCCTGGGCTTCGCCGAGTCGGTGAAGTCCCAGACGGAGACACCGCCTTGGTACCAGGCCTGGACCATGAGGTCCTTGCCCTTGACCGGGATCAGCGAGCCGTTGTGGGCGACGCAGTTCTCGGTGGCCGCCTGGTAGCGCGGGATCTTGTAGTAGCTGCGGAAGACGAGCTTGCGCTTGTCGCCCTTGCCGGTGATGTCGTAGATGCCGTCGGCGCCGCGGGTGGGGCCGGTCGCCGCGTCACAGGTGGCCGCGCCGCCGCCGCCCAGCTCATCGGTGAAGACGACCTTGTTCGCCTTCTGGTTGAAGGTGGCCGAGTGCCAGAAGGCGAAGTTGACGTTGTCCTGCACCCGGTCGATGACCTTCGGGTGCTCCGGGTCCCTGATGGAGAACAGGATGCCGTCGCCCATGCAGGCGCCGGCCGCCAGGTCCTTCTCCGGCAGCACGGTGATGTCGTGGCAGCCGGTCGTCTTGGAGACTCCGGGGTTGGTCGGACCGCCCGGGTTGCCGCCGCCGTCCGGGCCGTCGCCGGGGAACAGCACGGGGAAGCCGACGACCGCCGCCTTCTCGGGCGCGTTGCGCGGCACCTTGATGACGGAGATGCCGTCGTGCGGGGGCTGGCAGTCGGGGTAGGCGGCGTTGGGCGAGTACGAGGAGACATAGAGGTAGACGTTCTTGCCCTCGGGCACCAGGGTGTGGGTGTGCGAACCGCATGCGGTCTCCACGGCGGCGACGTACTTCGGGTTCCTCTTGTCGCTGATGTCGAAGACCTTCATGCCCTCCCACGAGGACTTCTCGGTGACCGGCTGCGTGGTGCTGTTGCAACTGCTGTCGCTGCGCGAGGAGTCGGTCGACAGGAAGAGCAGGTTGCCGGAGACGGAGACGTCGTTCTGCGAGCCCGGGCAGAGCACCTGGGCCACGGTCTTCGGCGCCTTCGGGTTGCCGATGTCGAAGATGCGAAAGCCGTCGTAGTTGCCGGCGAAGGCGTACCGGCCCTGGAAGGCCAGGTCCGAATTGGTGCCCGGCAAGGCGTCCTTGGGGATGTTCGTCAGGTGCTGGATGTTGTCGGAATGGACGATCTCGTCCTGTCCGGGTATCTCGCCGGCGGCGATCGCGGCACTCGCCTGGGTCCGGGCGTCGCGGGTCACCTCCCGCTCAGCGGCGGGGCCGTCCCCCGGGTCGGGGGTCGCGGCCGCCGGGACCGCTGTCAGCAGCGCGGCCAGGAGCCCGGTGCAGGCGGCGGCGGCTTTCCACCGTCTGCGTCGTGTTCGAGGATCGTTCGACAGGGTCACTGCATCCTCCCTAGTCACCGTTCGCGCGGGAACGGTTCACGGTGCTCCGAAGTATCGTCTTCATCATGCACATATCAAGGGTCGGCAATGCACTCGTCACGAATGATTCGGTTCGGCGGTGCTGTCGGCGGTGCATGGATTCGGACGAGGGCGGACCCGCCCTCGACTCGCCTGCCCCAGGAGGTCGTTGTGCTCGTCCGCCGCGCGCCCCTCGCGTCAGCCTCGCTGCTCCTCGCCCTGGCTCTCGCCGGCTGTGACTCGGGCACGGACGCCGGGTCGGGCGCGGTGAGCGGCCCATCTGTGATCGCCCCGGGCAAGCCGGGTGAGGCGAACCGCACCCTCTCGGCACAGGACGCGGCCGAGCAGCGCGCCGACGACGACACGCCCAACTCCGCCGACGTGTCCTACGCGCGGAAGATGATCGAACACCACGCCCAGGCCCTGGAGATGACCGCGCTCGTGCCGGACCGCGCCGCATCGGGGGACGTCAAACGCCTCGCCCAGCGCATCTCCGCCGCGCAGGGGCCGGAGATCAAGGCCATGGAGGGCTGGCTCACCACTCATGGCCAAAAGACGACGGGCGGCGGGCACACGCACATGGCGATGCCCGGCATGGCGACCCCGGCCCAGCTGACCGCATTGCGGGCGGCCCGCGGCAAGGCGTTCGACACGCTCTTCCTCACCCTGATGATCACTCACCACGAGGGTGCGCTCACGATGGCCGCGGACGTCAAGGCGCAGGGCAACAACGTACGGGTCGAGGAGATGGCGGACGACGTGATCGCGCAGCAGACGAGCGAGATCACGCGGATGAACGGGATGCGCTGACACCTCCCGACGCCCCGACCCCTCGGAGTCCCGACACCCCGGCGCCGCGCGTGATCTTCGGCGCCGGGGCCGGGCATTCAGCGGCCGGCGTGACGTTCAACGGCCGGCATGACGTTCAGCGTCGGGCGTGACGTGGCGTCAGGTACCCGGCGTCACGTGCCCGGGCGATCAGCCGCAGTGACCGGCGCCTGCTGTGCCCCGTCGCGCACATGACCGCGAGGACGGGGTCCACTCCCTCTTCCTGTGCCGCCCGGTACTCCTGGGCCGCCAGCCATCGCCCTTCGACACCGCGCGGCCAGACCGGTCGGGCCCGCCGGAGCCCGAAGAGCTCCTCGGCGCAGCGCCCGGCCTCCGTCGGGTGGTCGGCGCCCTCCACACCCTCCACGCCCTCCGTGCCGCCCATGATGTTCAGGACGCCCATGCCGTTCAGGCCGTTCAGGCTCGGCGCCGCGTCCGGCGCGGGTTCGCCCTCGTCTTCGTCGGGTCCGTCGAAGAGGGGCCCCTCGATCCAGTCCGCGAGCAGGGTCAGGTCGACGAGGGACAGAGCCGGCCGTGCGCGGATGTCCTCGATGGAGACCCGGCCCCCGCTGACGACGGCAAGCAGATCGACACGCGCCCCGTCGGCGAACGACAGCCGGACATGGAACCAGGAAGTGGCGCCTCCCGCCTCCTGGACCTCCCACGCCGGCCACACGGACACCGTGCCGTCCTCGGCGGAACGATCAGAAAGATTAAGAAACGATGCTTCTAGCACATACGCAACGTAACCGCATGATCACTTTCCATACGAACGGACACGCGTGCGGCGCGATCGTACGCACCCTGTCAGCGGAGCCGTGACGGTGCGATGCTGGAGACACCAGCGAATCTCCTCCGACCTCCGGGGTAAGGAGTTCCGCCGTGCTCCGTGTCGCCGTCGTCGGCTCAGGGCCGAGTGGTGTCTACACCGCCCAGAGTCTGGTCCAGCTCGACCCGGACGTGCTCGTCGACGTCCTGGACCGCCTGCCCTGCCCGTACGGGCTGGTGCGGTACGGCGTCGCCCCGGACCACGAGAAGATCAAGTCCCTGCAGCAGAACCTGCGCGCCGTGCTCGAGCACGAACGGGTCCGTTTCCTCGGCGGCGTCCCGGTGGGCGCGGACGGAGTTCCGGCGGCCCGGCTGCGCGAGCTGTACCACGCGGTCGTGTACTGCGTCGGCGCCGCGACCGACCGACGCCTCGGCATCCCCGGCGAGGAGCTGCCGGGCAGCTGGTCGGCGACGGAGTTCGTCTCCTGGTACAGCGCCCACCCGGACGCCGTGCCCGCGCGGTTCCTGCACGGCGTCGACTCGGCCGTGGTGGTGGGGGTCGGGAACGTCGCGGTCGACGTCACCCGGATCCTGGCGCGGGGCGCCGCCGAACTGAGCCCCACCGACATGCCCCAGGCGGCGCTGGCAGCGCTCGCGGCGAGCGAGCTGAGCGAGATCCACATGGTCGGGCGGCGTGGCCCGTCGCAGGCCCGGTTCACCACCAAGGAGCTGCGGGAACTGGGCGCCCTGCCGGACGCCGAGGTCGTCGTCGACGAGGCGGAGCTGGCGCTCGATCCGGCGTACGGGGACCCTTCCGGGCTTCCGGCGGCGCAGCGCCGCAACGTGGAGGTGCTGCGCGGCTGGGCTGCCTCGCCGGCACGCGGCGCCCCACGGCGCATCCGGCTGCGGTTCTTCCTGCGGCCCGTCGAACTGCGCGCCGTCGGCGGCCGGTTGGGGATGGTGAGGTTCGAGCGGACGGCCCCGGACGGACGCGGCGGGGTGACCGGCACCGGCCGGTACGAGGACGTCCCGTCGCAGTTGGCCCTGCGGTCGGTGGGCTATCGGGGCACCCCGCTCGAGGGCCTGCCGTTCGACGCCGGGCACGGCACCGTGCCGCATCTGGCCGGGCGGGTGGTGCGCGGCGGTGAGGCGGCGCCGGGCGAGTACGTGGCGGGCTGGATCAAGCGTGGCCCGACCGGTGTCATCGGCACCAACCGGCCGTGCGCGAAGGAGACGGCGACGTCCCTGCTGGCGGACGCCCCCGCCCTCCTGCGACGGGAACTGCCCGGCGACCCGCTCGCGCTCCTGCGGGCCGCCGGGGCCGAGCCCGTCGAGTGGGCGGGCTGGCAGGCGATCGAACGGGCCGAGGCCGACCTCGGGGCCGCGCTGGGCCGCGGGGTCGTCAAGCTGCCGGACTGGGCGTCGCTGCGGGCCGCGGCGGCCCCGGCCGCCGTCGGCGTCCAGGACCCGCCGCCCCGGCGGTGAACACCTCAGGCCACGCCCCGGCAGTGAACACCTCGGGCCAAGCCCCGGCGGTGAACACCTCAGGCCAAGCCCCGGCAGTGAACACCTCGGGCCACGCCGCTTGGACGGCCACCCCGGTCACAGCCCGGTCGTGACCGTGTGCGACGGCAGAGCGTGTCAGGGACTCGTGAGGACGACCAGTCGCTGGGTGGCCCGGGTCATCGCGACATATCGGTCGACCGCGCCCTCGACGCCCGTCCCGAAGGTCTGCGGATCGACGAGGACGACCAGGTCGAACTCGAGCCCCTTCGACAGCTCAGGCGTCAGCGACCGCACACGCGAGGTCGGCCGGAACGCGGGGTCGCCGATGACGCAGGCGATCCCGTCGTCGTGCTCCGCGAGCCAGGTCTGAAGGACCGCTTCCAGCTCCGACACGTCTGCGTGGACGACGGGGACGCCGCTGCTGCGGATGGAGGTCGGGACGTTGGCGTCCGGAAGCGCGGCCCGGATGACCGGTTCCGCCTCCGCCATGACCTCCTCCGGGGTGCGGTAGTTGACGGTCAGAGACGTCACGGTGATCCGGTCGAGCCCGATCCGCTCGAGCCGTTCCTGCCAGGACTCCGTGAACCCGTGCCGGGCCTGGGCACGGTCCCCGACGACGGTGAAACTCCGGGACGGGCAGCGCAGCAGCAGCATCTGCCACTCCGCGTCGGTCAGCTCCTGCGCCTCGTCCACCACGATGTGGGCGAACGGGCCGGCCAGCAGGTCCGGGTCGGCGGTGACCAGTTCGCTCTCGTCGACCAGGCTGACCTGGGCGTCCTCGCCGCGCAGCATGGTCACCAGGCCTTCGCCGTCGTCGCCGTCCGCCCCGGAGTCGGCCACGGCCGCGATCAGGTTGTCGACGACCTGCGTCATGCGCTCGCGCTGGGCGGCGAGGACGGCCTTGTGCCGGACCTTGCGCCGGGCCTCCTTCGGGTCGCCGAGCCGCTGGCGTGCCGCGTCCAGGAGCGGCAGATCGGACACCGTCCAGGCCTGTGGATCCGCCCGCTGCAGCCCGCGCACCTCGTCCGGGGTGAGCCAGGGGGCGCACATCCGCAGGTAGGCGGGCACCGACCACAGGTCACCGACCAGGTCGGCCGCTTCCAGCAGCGGCCATGCCCGGTTGAGGGCGCCGACCAGTTCGCGGTCGTGCCGCAGCGCCTTGCGGAACAGCTCCGGCGAGACGTCGCCGCCGTGCTTGTCCAGCAGGATCGTGACCAGTTCCTCCCAGATCAGGTCGCGCGCCTCGTTGTGCGGAGTGCCCGGCGACGGCGCGTCGAAGGCCTCGGCCCAGTCGTCGGCGCTGAGCCAGACGTCGGCATCGGAGACGGTGACGGTCATCCCCTCCGTCGGGGGCGACTCGTAGAACCGGACGGCGGTCTCGATCGCCTTCACCATGTCCGCGGACGACTTCAGCCGGGCCGCCGTCGGATCGGCCTCGACCGAGGCATCGGCCCCCTCGGTGACGAGGTCGCGCAGGACGCACGTCTGCACGCCCTCCTCGCCGAGGCTCGGCAGGACGTCGGCCACGTAGGCCAGGTAGGGCCGGTGCGGGCCGACGAACAGCACTCCGCCCCTACGGTGCCCGAGGCGGGGGTCGGAGTAGAGGAGGTAGGCCGAGCGGTGCAGGGCCACGACGGTCTTCCCGGTGCCCGGACCTCCGTCGACGACGAGCGCGCCTCGCGACCCGGCGCGGATGACGGCGTCCTGGTCGGCCTGGATGGTGGCGAGCACGTCGCGCATCCGGCCCGACCGCCGGCCGCCCAGACTGGCGATGAAGGCGGACTGGTCGTCGAGCGCGGCATGCCCTTCGAGCCCCTCTGCGGTGAACACCTCGTCCCAGTAGTCGCTGATCCGGCCGCGGGTCCAGCGGTAGCGGCGGCGGCTCACCAGGCCCATGGGATCGGCGTGCGTCGCCGCGAAGAACGGCTCGGCCGCCGGTGAGCGCCAGTCGATCAGCAGCCGGCGGCCCGTGCTGTCGGTGAGGCCGATGCGTCCGACGTACAGGGGCTCGGGATCGTCGGCGCCGACCATGTGCCCGAGGCACAGGTCCAGGCCGAAGCGGTTCAGGGAGCGCAGCCGGCCCGTCAGCCGGTGGATCTCCTGGTCGCGGTCCATCGCCTCCCGGCCGAGGCCGCCGGGGGCCCGGCGCTCCGCGTCGAGACGGGAGGAGAGTTCGGCGATCGTCTGCTCGAGGCTCTCCGCGATCGCCGCGAAGTGCTGCTCGTCGCCGGCGATCAGCTTCGGGTCGGCTTTGGCGGACAGCCGGTCGGGAAGGTCGAACGCGCCGACGGTCGAGGGGGTCATGTGGTCGACATGCACTTCGTAGATCACTCATTTCCGCAGGTTCGGGCCTCGGCCTGCGATTCTGCGGGACGACGGGGGCCTTGCCGCAAGCCCCCGGGTGCGCTATACGTTGAGAGTGGCAAGGAGTGGTGTTCCTCCGTTGCCCTTTCTTTTTGCCCGCTGTGGTCGGGTTCTTTTGCCCGCTGTGGTCGGGCGGTTTCTCCGGACTTCTGAGATCGTACGCGTGCCCCGGAGGCGGCCGGACGCACCGGCCGCCCGGGAAACGTCAACTCAGCGTGCAGGAAGCACCGTTGAGCGTGAAGGAACCTGGCGCCGCACTGTTTCCGGTGTGGTCCGCCTGGTAACCGATCGTGACGCTCGCACCGGCGGCGAGTGTGCCGTTGTAGGCCGCGTTCGTGGCGGTGACCGCTCCGGAGGCCGGCGCGTACGTGGCGCCCCAGCCGTTCGTGATGGTCTGGCCGGAGGGCAGCGTGAAGCCGAGCCGCCAGCCGTCGATCGCGCTCGGCCCGGTGTTGGAGAGGGTCACGGAGGCGGTCAGACCGGTGCTCCAGGCGCTGGTCGTCGCGGTCACCCTGCAGCCCGTGGGCTGCGGTTGCGGGGCGGGTCCGGCGGAGTCCAGACCGAAGAAGGTCAGCACGCGGGCCGCCATGCCCCAGGCGTACAGGTTGTGCCCGACCCCCTCCAGACTGACGGCCTCGACCGGGGCCTGGTCACCGGTGCCGCCGTAGCGGGTACGGGTCCAGCCGGAGGCGGGCGAGTCCGTTGCGGCCGGGGTCCGGCTCACGCCCCGGACGTCGGTCCACTGCTTGATCTCCTCGCCGAAGTTGGGGTAGCGCAGCACGTCGTCCGCGGTGCCGTGCCACACCTGCATGCGCGGCCGCGTTCCGGTGTAGCCGGGATAGGCCCCCCGGACGAGGTCGCCCCACCCCTGCGCGGTGTGCACGACGGCGCCGCCGGAACAGGCGCTGTTCCACTCGGAGCCGTCGGTCGTGGCGAAGCAGCCGAAGGGGACGCCGGAGAAGGCGGACCCGGCGGCGAACACGTCGGGGTAGTCGCCGAGCAGGACGTTGGTCATCATCGCTCCGGAGGAGATGCCGGTGGCGTAGACGCGGGCGGTGTCGGCCCCGTACGCGGCGGTCACCCAGTCGATCATCGACTTGATGCCGACGGGGTCGCTGCCGCCACCGCGCCTGAGCGCCTGCGGCGACGAGACGTCGAAGCACTTGCTGCTGCGGGTGACGGACGGGTACACGATCACGAACCCGTACCGGTCGGCCAGTTGGCTGTACTCGGTGCCGGAGTGCATCGCGGGTCCGGATCCTCCGCACCAGTGGACCGCGACGAGTACGGCCGGGTGCGCGGCGACGCCGGCCGGCGCGTAGACGTACATCTGGAGGTTGCTGGGGTTGGCGCCGAACCCGGTGACCTCGGTGAGCGTGGCGGCGGGCACCGGCGCGGCGACCGGCGGCGCCGCGGAGGCGGCGGGAGCGGTGAGGACGGTGGCCGTGAGCAGGAGCAGGAGGGCGCCTAACAGGGGGCGCAGCGCCCTGCCGAGGGAGGTGACCCGATCGCTCATATGGCTGTCCCTTTCTGGTAGCGGCTCGGGAACGTCGTGCTGGACGCTCGCGAGGCGAACGGCGACGCGGAGGCAGCGGCAGCCCGGCGGGACGGGTCCGCCCGGGCCGACGGATCCGGCCGCCGTCACGAGCGTCGAAGGCTGCGTTCGCCTCGCATAGTGACATGCACATGGCCGCCATGGAAGCGCTCCCACGCCAACTCCCGCGCACCGTCCGAGGTTGACCGGGGGGCGCCCTGGCCGCCGGAACGCGTTCTGCGTAAGACATTGACTAGAAAGCGCTTGCCCCCTACGTTCCGTTCAGCAGTGTGACCGAGCCGCTCAGTCGGACCCCACAACTGGCGCACTGTTCGATCAAGTCGTTCAGGTACAGGAACATCATCCACATACTTGATCCTCCCCACCGCTTGGAAGAAGGCATCGGGACATGACTTCACCGGCAACTTCCGCACCACTTCGGGCCAGCGGGCGCACACTCGCCGGAGGGCTGGCCGCCATCGGCCTCACGGTTGGCATGATCATGACTAGCGGCGCGCTCACCCCTGCGAGCGCCGCCACCTGGCCCACCCCCACCAGCAGCAAGGCGGTGACCGCCACCATCTCGGTCTCCGGCACCAAGGACTACGGGATGCAGCGCCTCTACGGCAGCGGCGACCTCGGCAGCGGCGGCCAGAACGAGGACCAGGACCCGATCCTCGAGCTCAAGCCCGGCGCCGTCCTGAAGAACGTCATCATCGGCGCGCCCGCGGCCGACGGCATCCACTGCCTCGGCAGCTGCACCCTGCAGAACGTCTGGTGGGAGGACGTCGGCGAGGACGCGGCGACCTTCCTCGGCTCCTCGTCGTCCAACGTCTACACCGTCTCCGGCGGCGGGGCGAAGGAGGCCAGCGACAAGGTGTTCCAGTTCAACGGCGGCGGCACGCTGAACGTCTCCAACTTCGCCGTGAAGAACTTCGGGACCTTCGTGCGCAGCTGCGGCAACTGCAAGAGCGGCCAGTACAAGCGCACGATCAATCTGAACACCATCGAGGCGACGTACAAGGGCAACAAGCTCGTCGGCATCAACACCAACTACGGCGACAGCGCCACCCTCAGGAAGATCACCATCGTCGGGGACAGCAGCAAGAAGATCACTCCCTGCCAGAAGTACATCGGCAACAACACCGGCAAGGAGCCGACCACCAACGGCAGCAACGCGGACGGGACGTACTGCAAGTACTCGTCGTCCGACATCACCTACAGGTAGGCCTGCCGGGCCCTGCCGGCTCCACCGCGCCCCCACGGTGAGACGGCGGCCGTACGGAGCATCCCCGCACGACGCTTCGCACGGCCGCCCCGCCTATCGGCCCGGCCCGGACGCAGTGGCGGCGATCTCGCGCCGGTACCGCTCGTAGGCGGTGCGCAGCACCGGGCCCGGCCAGTCGGCGGGCAGCAGCGCCGCGGGCAGCACCGGGTCGGCCAGCAGATGCCGCACCACCGCCGCGAGTGCCGTGAACCGGTCGGCAGGCCTTCGCGACCGCTCGACGTGGGCCAGCAGCCCCCGGGCCGTCCGCGCCCACGCACCGAGCGGCCACAGGCTCACGACGAGTTCACGGGCGGGCGTCGAAGGCCGCGTGACGAAGTGCTGCAGAACGGCCTCGGGCTCCGCGGGCCAGGACCGGCTCAGATTCGCGGGCCGCAGCCAGACGCCCTCGCGAAGCTCGGCGAGCCGCAGGGCGCTCAGCCGGTTGCGCAGTTCGGCGCGTTCGGCCGGGCCGCGACCGGTCGCGGTGACCACAGCCATCTCCCAGTCGCCGTCCCACGCGCGCGTGTGCGGGTGCAGGGCGTCGTCCTGGCGTCGTCGGCGCTCCAGCAGCCGCTCGCTCAGACGGTAGACCCCGTCCGTCCGGCGCAGATCGCCGGCCGCGACCATCCGGCTCAGCGCCGCCCGCACCGTCGAGCCGCCGACGCCGAACGGCTCCACCCCGCGCACCAGGTCCTTCGCGGCCATTTCGGGCGGGTGCGAGCCCAGCAGCAGGCTCAGGACCACCGACCGCGCGGACAACGGGGGCAGGTCGACCTCGACCTCACCGGACTGCGCCGACACGTTGATCCGCATAAGGCCGTACTGTACGTGCGCTCCAACTATTGCATTCTTGCTGCGACTGTCGGCGAAGTGCAACATGGTCCGCATGTCCCAGACACTCGCCCAGAGCCAGACCCAGAGTCACAGCCAGAGCCAGAGCCAGAGAGACGATCGGACGCAGGCGGAATCGACGGCGCGGTCCGAGGCGCGAGCCGAGCCGCAGTCGGCGCCTCCGTCGCCCGTTTCGTCCCAGGCGACGCACGAAGTGACCAATCAGCCGCCGCCGCTCGCCCCGTACGACGCCTCCGAGGACGCCGCCCTGCTGGAGGGCCTGCGCCGGGAGGGCGCGGGGTGGGCGGAGGCGGACGTGCGCCGGATCGGTCTGCTGGCCGGCGGCGTCGAGGCGCAGGAGTGGGGCGAGCTGGCCAACCGCCACGAGCCCGTGCTGCGCACGCACGACCGGTACGGGCATCGCGTCGACGAGGTCGACTTCCATCCCAGCTGGCACGAGCTGATGCGGGTCGCGGTCGCCGAAGGGCTGGCCGGGGCGCCGTGGGCCGACGACCGGCCCGGCGCCCATGTGGCGCGCACGGCGGGCGGTCTGGCGTGGGGGCACACGGACGCCGGGCACGGCTGCCCCACGTCGATGACGTACGCGGCCGTCCCCGCCCTGCGACGGCGGCCGGACCTCGCCGCCGTCTACGAGCCGCTGCTCACCAGCCGGGCGTACGACCCGGGGCTGCGGCCGCCTGCCGAGAAGCGCGGGCTGCTCGCCGGCATGGGGATGACCGAGAAGCAGGGCGGCTCCGACGTCCGCACGAACACGACCGCGGCCACCCCGACGGCGGAGTCCGGGCTGTACACCCTGCGCGGGCACAAGTGGTTCACGTCGGCGCCGATGTGCGATCTGTTCCTGGTCCTGGCCCAGGCGCCCGGCGGCCTGTCCTGCTTCCTCGTGCCGCGCGTGCTGCCCGACGGCACGCGCAACACGTTCCGCGTCCAGCGCCTCAAGGAGAAACTCGGCAACCGCTCCAACGCCTCCTCCGAGCCCGAGTTCGACGGGACCGTGGCCTGGCTGGTCGGGCCGGAGGGACAGGGCGTCAAGACCATCATCGAGATGGTCAACTGCACACGGCTGGACTGCGTCATGATGTCGGCGACGCTGATGCGCAAGACGCTCGTCGAGGCGGGACACCATGTGCGCCACCGCAGCGCGTTCGGGGCGCGGCTGCTCGACCAGCCGCTGATGCGCAACGTTCTGGCCGATCTGGCGCTGGAGTCGGAGGCCGCCACCACGCTCACGCTGCGGCTGGCGGGGGCAGCCGACCGCGCGGTGCGCGGAGACGCCCGTGAGCAGGCCTTCCGGCGGATCGCGACCGCCGTCGGCAAGTACTGGGTCACCAAGCGTGGGCCGGCCTTCACCGCGGAGGCGCTGGAATGTCTCGGCGGCAACGGCTACGTGGAGGACTCGGGCATGCCCCGGCACTACCGCGAAGCGCCCCTGCTCTCGATCTGGGAAGGTTCGGGCAATGTCAACGCCCTCGACGTGCTGCGGGCGTTGACCCGTGAGCCGGCGACCGCGGAGGCCCTGTTCGGCGAACTCGCCCTGGCGCAAGGGGCGGACGCCCGTCTCGACGCCGCCGTGGCACGGCTGCGCACCCGGCTGGGCGAGGCGACGCCGGCCGGCGCCCGCCGGCTGGTCGAGCAGATGGCCCTCGCCCTGCAGGGCTCCCTCCTCGTCCGGTACGCCCCGCCGGCCATCGCCGACGCCTTCTGCGCGACCCGGCTGGACGGCGACTGGGGACATGCCTTCGGCACCCTTCCGGACGGCGCCGATCTCGGCGGAATCCTCGAGCGGAGCCTTCCGGCCGGTTCGTGCGACCTGTGAGTCATCGCTCGATTCCGCTTCGTTGTCGGTGAAGTGGTGCAGACTCGTGATCAGTTGGCACTTCTGGCACTTCGTCCGGGGGAGGACAACGTGTTCACGGGGATCGACGAGGTCGACTGGGCCTCACTGCGTCACGCGCACGGCAGCGCCGGGGACGTGCCGGGACTGCTCCGCGGCCTCACCTCCGCGGAGCCGCTCGCCAGAGCGGCCGCCCTGGACCGCCTGTACGGAGCGGTGCACCAGGAGGGGCGGGTGTACGACTCGACGCTCGCCTGCGTTCCGTTTCTGCTCGCGCTGGCCGCGGACGAACAGGTACCGGAACGGGGCCTTCTGCTCGACCTGTTGGTGAGCATCGGGGAGGGCACGCCTGCCGAGGGGGCGGTCGCGGAGGCCGATCCGGCGGCCCGGGCGGCCGTGGGCGCGCAGGCGGCGTTCCGCGCGGGGGCGGATGCGGCGGGCGAGCCGGCCCGGGGCGCGGAAGCGGCAGGCGAGACAGGCGTGAGCGCGGAGGCGGGCGAGAGCGCGGAGGCGGGCGAGAGCGCGGCGACGGGCGAGAGCGCGGAGGCGGGCGAGGGGGACGCCGGCGCGGCAGCGGCCGGGGCAGCCATAGGCGGGGAAGCAGCCGTCCGGGCAGACTTCGGCGCGGAAGCGGGCGTCCGGGCAGACTTCGGCGCGGAGGCGGCCGTCCGGGCGGGGGCGGACATTTTCGTCCGGCTGGCCGCCGACGTCGACCCGGGGGTCCGCCGGGCGGCTGCCACGGCCGTGGTGCGGTTCGTCGACGAACCCCCGCGCGTCCTGGGGCTGTTACGCGAGCGTCTCGCGCTCGAGCGGGACGAGCGGCTGGTCGTCGCCCTCGTCGAGTGCCTGGGTCACTTCGCGCGACGGCAGCCGGGGCGGGCGGCAGAGGCCGTGGCACTCCTCGTCGCGTGGAGCGGCCCCGCGCACGGGCCGGGACCGCGGCTCGCCGCGCTGGGCCAACTCGCCGTCTGCGCACCCGAAAGGCTCCCGGCGGATCTGGTGCCCATGGTTCTGCGCCTGCTCGACGAGCGCTCCGCCGACCGGCCCTGCCGCCCGGGAGCGGCGGGCGCGGCCGCCGTGCACTCCCTCGTCGACCGGATACGGCGGCTGCGCCCCTCCGACGAGGAGGGGAGCCGCCTGCTGCGCACCCTGCACACGGCGCTCGACGACCGGCCGGCCGACCGGATCGCGCTGCTGCACGGCCAGTTGACGGGTGCGGGAGCCGTCGACCGGTGCAACGCCGTACTGCTGGCAGCAGCGCTGGTGCGTGAGTGGCGCGGCGACCACAGTCGCACGGTGGCCCTGCTCGGCGAGCAGCTGTCGGCCCGGGAAGCCGAGGAGGAGCAGGGGCGGCTGCGCGACACGACCGTGGCCGTCCTCGCCGAGCTCTTCGCGCTGGCCGCCCCGGCCGCCGACCGACTCCACGCGCTGGCCGTCGCGCGCCCCGACCGCTGGGTGCAGCGGTGGCCGCGCGAGGCTCCCCTGCTCGGCCGAGCGCTCCACGCCCTGGCCCGGACCGGAGACCCGCGGGCCGTGCCCCTGCTGGCCCAGGTGGTGGCGGGTCCGGTCGTCCCCCGGGACCTCGGAGCGGCGGTCGCCGCACTCGGCGCCCGGGCGGCGCCCCTCGCGCCGGCCGTGCGGCGGGCGCTCGCCGCCGTGCCCCTGGAGGCGCCCGGCACGGCGACGCCCCTGCTGTCCACGCTGCAGGCACTGCGCGACGTGGAGTCCCTGCCCGCGGTGCTGCGCCTGCTGAACGGCGCCCGTACCGCCGCGGGGGAACGCCTCGTACCGGCCGCGCTCGCCGCGGTGGCCGCCTTCGGCGGGGCCGCCCGCGAGGCAGCGCCCGCGCTGCGAGCCCTGCTGGACGGTGAGCACGCGCTCGCGGCGGCGGACGCCCTGTGGGCCGTCGAGGGCGACCCGCCCGCCGTCCTGCCGGTGTTTCTGCGGGAGTTGGCGAGAGGGGACGCCTCGCGCCGGGCGCACGCCGCCCACTCGCTGTCCCGGCTCGGCCCCGGAGCCCGCACGGCGCTGCGCGCACTGCGCCGCACGGTCGAGCTGGACGACGGCCGGGCGGGGACGGCCGCCGCGTGCGCCCTCTGCGTGATCACCGGAGAGGCGGACCCCACGGTCGTCGCCGCGCTGCGGTCCGCCTGGACGAGGCATCCCCCTTCCCGCCCGGCCGTCGCCGCCTGCCTCACGTCCCTGGGCTCCCGAGCCGCCCCCCTGCGGGACCTGGCCGCGACAGAGCTCGCCGCTCCCCGCCGTCACACCGCCCGCCCCGGCGGGCACGGCAGCCACGACATCCCCGCGGACGAGGAACTGCTGCGGCTGTGCCGTGGAGTGGTGGAAAGAACGTAGGGGGACGGCGGAGCGGCCCGGGCGGCAACCCGGCGCGGGCGGGCACGGCGGGAGCGGACGGGAGCCTGTGCACAACCGCCCCACCCCGCCCCGCTGCCTCGCTGCCCCGCCGGGCGGTCAACTCGCCGGACGTCCCCGCAGCGCGTCGAAGCGGGCCCAGTCGATGTCCCACTGGGCGACCCGGCGGCGCTCCATGCGACCGCGCAGGACGCGGCCGCCCGCGAAGGGCAGCGTCGCCACGCCGAGGCCGGCCACACCGCCGACGAGAGACGCGCGCACTCGGGCCTGGGCGGCGCCGACGGGTTCGGTCACCATGCGGCCCCGGGGGTCCGTCCAGACCGTCACGGGCGTGCCGGCGGCACTGCCCGGGCCGACCCGCACCTGCCCGGTGTGCGCGGAGCCGTCCGGACCCGTCCAGCCCGCCTTCGCCCACACCCGGTCGCCGCTCGCGGACCCGCTCGCGGCGGGCTTGCCGGGGGCCCGGTCGGTCAGGCGGCCCATCAGAGGCCGCCACTCGACGCGCTCGCGCGCGAGACCGTCCTCGACGGACCCCGCCGTCGCCCACCCCGCCAGGACGCCGGCGAGCACGGTCAGCGCCCACACGCCGAGCACGACCCAGGACTCCACCATGTCGGCGCGGCGCTTGAGCGGGTTGCGCCGCCAGCGCCACAGCCACACCTTCGGACCACGGAACGCCATCGAAGGCATCCTCCTCATGAACACATGTACATCCCAGCCGCCCTCCCATACGGGGCGGGCGGGCCCGATGCTCACGGCGAGTCCGCGTCGCGGCCGTCCCACTGCTTCCGTCTGCCCGCAGGCGTCCGGGCGGAGGTGGCCGAAAGTCAGCGGCACACGACCGTCAGGGCCGCTGTGACCTGCGACGACGAGGTTTCCGGAGGTGACTGTCAGTGGCGGGGTGCAGACTGGCCGATGTCTGGGACGAAGGCGTCGAAGACGCAGCGGAGGTGATCGGCATGACCGAGGTACTGCTCGCCGTGGGCACACGCAAAGGCCTGTTCGTCGGGCGTCGGCGCGGTGGCGCGTGGGAGTTCGACGAAGCCCCCTATTTCAACGCACAGGCGATCTACTCGGTCGCCCTCGACACCCGCGGCGACCGCCCGCGGCTGCTCGCCGGCGGCGACAGCGCGCACTGGGGGCCCTCGGTGTTCCATTCCGACGACCTCGGCCGGACGTGGACCGAACCGGCCGCGCCGGCCGTCAAGTTCCCCCAGGACACCGGGGCCTCACTGGAGCGGGTGTGGCAGCTGCATCCGGCCGCGGCCGAACCGGGCGTGGTCTACGCGGGCACCGAGCCGGCGGCGCTCTACCGCTCGGAGGACCGCGGCGAGAGCTTCGAACTGGTCCGCCCGCTGTGGGAGCACCCGACACGCTCCCGGTGGGTGCCGGGCGGTGGCGGGGAAGGCCTGCACACGATCCTCACCGACCGGCGCGACCCGCGATCGGTGACCGTGGCCGTGTCGACGGCCGGCGTGTTCCGCACGGCCGACGCCGGGGCGAACTGGGCCCCCGCGAACTCGGGCGTCTCCGCGGTGTTCCTGCCCGATCCCGACCCGGAGTTCGGCCAGTGCGTGCACAAGGTGGCGAGGGACGCGGCGAACCCGGACCGCCTCTACCTCCAGAACCACTGGGGCGTGTACCGGAGCGACGACGCGGGCGGGCAGTGGACCGACATCGGCCCGGGCCTGCCCTCCACCTTCGGCTTCGCCGTCGCCGCGCACCCCACCCGCGGGGACACGGCGTACGTGTTCCCGATCAACGCCGACGCGGACCGGGTCCCGGCCGACCGCCGGTGCCGGGTCTTCCGCACCGCGGACGCCGGAAGAAGCTGGGAGCCGCTCTCCACGGGCCTGCCGCAGGAGGACCACTACGGAACCGTCCTGCGGGACGCGTTGTGCACCGACGACGTCGCGGAACGAGCCGGCGTGTACTTCGGCAACCGCAACGGCGAGGTGTTCGCGTCGGCGGACGACGGGGACAGCTGGCAGCAGCTGGCCTCCCACCTGCCGGACGTGCTGTGCGTACGCGCCGCGGTGATCGGATGAGGGGGAGACGATCGCGCCGGTCGAAGGCCCCGTCGTCCAGGGAATGACGTCCGCGTAGGCGGCGACCCGGGCGGCCTCGCGGGCGACGGGGACGGCGCGGACGGCCATCGCGGCGCCGTGGCCGGCGCCAGAGCCGTGCCGGTGCCGCTGGCCTGCGCGGTCCGGCCATCGCGGCATCACCATGCCCGCGCCGGACGGCGAGCCGGCCGGGCGATCCCGGACCCGGTCAGCCCCGGAGATCGGTGAGGAAGTTCAGGAGCGCCGCGTTCACCTCGGCCGGCCGCTCCTGCTGCGTCCAGTGTCCGCACCCCTCCAGCCTGACCGGGTCGCGCCACAGGTTCGGCATCAAGTCCGGCAGCGCCGCGATGAGTTCGGGCGTCCCCGGGAACGCGGGCACCAGGTCCCGGTCCCCGTACACATACAGCGCGGGCACGTTCACGACCGCCCCCTGCCAGGCAGCCGTCAGCTCCCAGTTCCGGTCGAGGTTGCGGTACCAGTTCAGCGCGCCGGTGAAGCCCTTGGAGAAGCTGTCGGCGAGCACGTCCAGGTCGGTGTCGGTGAACCACTCCGGCAGGATCTCGGGATCGGGCATCGTCTCCAGCCATCCCCGTCCGTGCTCGATCAGCGGCTGCTTCCCCTCGCCGGCGCCGGGGGCGTCGCCGGAGGCCATGAAGAAGAACTTCCGCAGCGTCGTGCGCGGGTCCTTTGCGAACTCCGCATCCGCAACGCCGGGCTGATTGAAGTAGTTCCAGTAGAACCTGCCGTCGAACATCCTCTCCATGGCGGCGAGCGGCGGCTCCGTCCCTCGGAACGGCGGCGGCACACTGAGCCCCGCCACCCCCTGAACCACGTCCGGGCGCAGCAGCGCGGTGTGCCAGGCGACCGGTGCGCCCCAGTCGTGGCCGACGACGTACGCCTTCTCCTCGCCCAGCGCACGGATCAGCCCGACCACATCCCCTACCAGGTGAAGGATGCTGTACGCGGTCACGTCGTCGGGGTGGTCACTGCGGCCGTACCCACGCTGGTCGGGGGCGACCACACGAAAGCCGGCGGCGCTCAGGGGACCGAACTGGTGGTGCCAGGAGTGCCATGATTCCGGGAAGCCGTGGAGGAGGACCACCAGGGGGCCTTCTCCCTCTTCCGCGATGTGCAGCCGGATTCCGTTCACGTCGATCATTCGGTGCTCAACCATGTGCAGCAGCATACGTTCGCCGATCTTCAAGCCGGCCGGCGTGCACCCAGGGGGTGAGGTGCGGAAGAACGACGTGCGGCTGCCTCCGAATCGGGGCGTCCGCCGGGCCCGGCCCCTCAGCGAG